>NZ_BPLI01000011.1:0-120471 GCF_019656175.1 Bacillus sp. BML-BC051 | reverse complement strand
GATAACCAAGGCGGAAACGACAACCAAGGCGGAAACGATAACCAAGGCGGAAACAACAACCAAGGCAACAACACAACCATTGATCCAAAAGCCCTTAAAGATGGTGAATACAGTATTGGCTTTAAAGTTTTAAAAGATAAAACAGAAGAAATTTCAATGATGAACACATATACAAAGAGTCCAGCTGTACTAAAAGTGAAAGATGGCAAGAAGTATGTATCGTTTACATTAACGAATAGTGCATGGATTACAAAATTTGAGTTTGAGAAGAATGGTTCTTTTGTTAACGCAAAAGTCTTAAGTGAGAATAAAGAGAAAAATACAAAAGTAGTAGAGTTAGAAGTAGATGATTTATCGAAAAAATTAAATGCAAAAGTAAAAGTAGATATTGATGCAATGAATTATCACCATTTCTACGATGTTCAATTTGTATTTGATGAAAATAGTATTAAAGCTTTAGGTAATCAAGGCGGAAATGATAACCAAGGTGGAAACGACAACCAAGGTGGGAACGACAACCAAGGCGGAAACGATAACCAAGGTGGAAACGACAACCAAGGCGGAAGTGACAACCAAGGTGGAAATAATCAACCAAAAGTAATAGTTGATCCGAAAAATTTAGTAGATGGTCAATATGATATTCCATTTAAAGTGTTAAAAGATAAAACAAATGAGCTTTCAAAGATGCATGACTATACTGTACATCCAGCAAAATTAATCGTTAAAGATGGTAAAAAGTACATTGAGATGACGTTAAAAAATAGTGCATGGATTACAAAATTCCAAACGGAAAATAACAGTCTTTTTGCTGATGCGAAAGTAGTAAGCGAAGATACAAATGCAAATACGAGAGTAGTGCAATTTGAAGTAAGTGATTTATTTGCAAAATTAAATGCAAAAGTAAAAGTTGATATCAACGAAATGAACTACCATCATTTCTACGATGTCCAAATTCAATTTGATACAAATAATATTGGGGGGTTAGGAACGATTAAAGAGGATCCAAAAAAAGATCCGAACAATCCAGTAATTACACCGAAAGTAGATAATGTAAAAAAAGTAGATAATCCTGATTTTAACCGAAATGCAGATGATAAGAAGAAAAAAGAAGGTCAAAAAAATGATCCAAAAAAAGAGAAAAACTCAAAAACGGCAGATACAGCACAACTAGGTTTATACATGGTGCTATTGCTTGGGTCACTTGCTTTACTAGTTCGTAAATATAGAGCAGGAAGATTGTAATTTTTGGAGTCTTGATGCATGTTCGCATGCATCAAGACTTGTTTCATATTGTTTGGAAAGGAGTGGTGATTGAGAGTGAAGAAAATTGCTAGTGTACTAATGGCTATCATTCTATTAGTGAGTATAGCTGGATGCTCGGCGCCCAAAAAAGAAGCAGCAAAACAGGTAAAGAGTGAGAGTAAAGAGAGAATTGTTGCAACGACAGTTGCTGTTACTGAAATTATGGATGCGTTAGAAGTAGATTTAGTTGGTGTTCCAACAAGTACGAAAGATTTACCAAAGAGATATAAAGGTTTACCTGAAGTCGGGAATCCGATGAGTCCTGATATGGAAAAGGTAAAATCATTAAAGCCGTCAGAAGTATTATCCGTGACAACACTTGAATATGAATTAAAGCCAGTTTTTGATGGTGTGGGCATGAAAGCAAACTTTTTAGATTTAACAAGCTTGAAAAATATGCAAAATTCCATTAGCGATTTAGGTAAGCAATATGGACGTGAAAAGCAGGCTGAAGCAGTTGTAACGAAGTTAGATAACAAAGTTGCAGAGATTAAAAAAGCAGTAAAGGGAAAGAAAGAACCGACAGTGCTTATTTTATTAGGTGTACCAGGGAGTTATTTAGTAGCAACAGAGCATTCTTATATTGGAGATTTAGTGAAACAACTAGGTGGTAAAAATATTGTGCAAGGTGAACAAGTAGAGTATTTAGCTTCTAATACAGAGTATTTAAAAAAAGCTGATCCAGATATTATTTTACGAGCAGCTCATGGTATGCCTGATGAAGTTGTGAAAATGTTTGATAAAGAATTTAAAACAAATGATATTTGGAAACATTTCGCTGCAGTTAAAAATAACCGTGTTTACGATTTAGAAGAGCGCTTATTTGGGACAACAGGTAATTTAGCAGCAATTGAAGCGTTAGATGAATTGAAAAAAATGATGTATCCGTGATGCATTTTAATATAAAGGAAGAGTGGAATGAATAAAAAAACTTGGAGTTTCCTCATTGTTACTGCATTGCTTATTGTTATGACATCATTGTCAGCGATGAAAGGGAGTTTAGAAATAGGTATTGTTGAGCTTGTGCAAGGGATATTTACAGGGGGGAATGAAGATGTTGAAGTGATTAAAGATTTACGTTTCCCGCGTATTATTATTGCACTATTTACTGGAGCAGCTCTGGCCGTTTCAGGTGTGCTGTTTCAAGCTGTTATGAAAAATCCACTTGCTGATGCTGGAGTGATTGGTATTTCTTCAGGAGCAAGTTTTATGACACTTGTTATTATTACGTTATTCCCGCAATTCTTTTTCTGGACACCAGTATTCGCCTTTTTAGGTGGTGCGTTCGCATGTTATCTCGTTTATGCATTTTCGTGGAAGTCAGGGTTAAGTCCACTTCGCATTATTTTAGTTGGTATAGCTATTAATGCGATGTTCACTGGATTAAATGAATCATTCATTACAATTTGCGGATACTTCATTAAGAGTATTAAGCAAACGACGACTTCTAACATAACGATGAAGACGTGGGGCGATGTAGAAATAATGGTTACATATGGAACAATTGGTCTTATTCTTGCTCTGTTTGTAGGAGCTTGGTGTAACTTATTATCGCTACAAGATAAGACTGCGAAAAACTTAGGCTTGCACGTAACGAGAGTTCGCCTTATTATTTCTGCTATTGCAGTACTTTTAGCGGCAGTATCAACAGCGATTGCAGGAGTTATTGCTTTCGTAGGATTGCTCGTTCCGCACATTTCAAGACAATTAGTCGGTTCAGATCATAAAGTATTAATTCCATTTTCTGCTCTTGCAGGAGCGTTGTTAATTTTGACGGCGGATACGATTGGAAGGTTAATTGTGCCACCTAACGAAATTCCAGCGGCGACGATTATGGCAGTTATTGGTGGTCCATTCTTAATATTCTTGCTTAGAAAGAGTGATAAAGTTCATGGAAATTAAAAATGTAACCTTTTCGTATGATAATGTAACGGATCGATTAAAGTCGGTTAGTAGTGAAATAGAGCTTGGTAAAATTACAACAATTATTGGTCCGAACGGTTGCGGGAAATCGACATTACTTGGCGTGATGTCAAGAAATCACGATCCTCGTAGCGGAGAGGTAATACTGGATGGGAAGGTGATTACCCAATATAAACCGAAAGAGTTTGCTAGAAAGTTAGCCGTTGTTCATCAACAAAATGAAGCACCGGCAGATATGACGGTTGAGAAATTAACAAGTTTTGGTCGTATGCCTCATAAAAATATCTTTTCTTCGCAAACTGATGAAGATAGAGAGGCGATCGAAAGGGCTTTAGCATGTACGAATTTGCTAAGTAAACGTGATAAAGAGATTCATGCTTTATCTGGTGGAGAAAGACAACGTGTTTGGATTGCCATGACGTTAGCTCAGAAAACACCAATGCTCTTTTTAGATGAACCGACAACATATTTAGATATTTATTATCAACTTGAAATATTAGAGCTAGTAAAAGAGTTAAATGAAGTACATGGATTGACGATTGTTATGGTATTACACGATATTAATCAGGCTATTCGCTATAGTGATCATATCATCGTTATGAAAGACGGCGAAATTGTTACGAAAGGTAAGCCGGATGATGTTGTGACAGAAAGTATGATAAAGACGATATACGGTGTAGATGTCGTTGTAAAGCAAGATGAAGATACAGGGTTGTATATGGTCCCAATGGGTATTTAAATATACGAACAATCCGTTTTGAGGTGATAATTTGAGTAGTAAAAAAGAACGGAAGAAGAATTCTTTTTTTCAACGAATACTTACAGTTGTTTTTTTAGGTACCTTTTTCTATTCAGTATATGAATTAGGTGATATTTTCATGGATTACTATGAAAATCGTAAAGTAATGGCCGAAGCACAAAACATTTATGAAAAAAGTCCGATGGAAGAGCAATCACAAGACGGGGAAGTGCGTAAACAGTTCAAAGCTCTGCAGCAAATTAACCAAGAAATAGTTGGATGGGTTACGATGGATGATACACAAATTAATTATCCAATCGTTCAAGCGAAAGACAATGATTACTATTTATTTCGTAATTATAAAGGTGAAGATATGAGAGCAGGAAGCATCTTTATGGACTATCGTAATGATGTGAAATCTCAAAATCGAAATACTATTTTATATGGTCACCGTATGAAAGATGGTTCTATGTTTGGAAGTCTAAAGAAAATGTTAGATGAAGATTTCTTCATGTCGCATCGTAAATTATATTACGATACATTATTTGAAGGATATGATCTTGAAGTGTTCTCGGTGTATACAACAACAACTGATTTTTATTACATTGAAACGGATTTTAGCAGTGATACGGAATACACCTCATTTTTGGAGAAAATTCAAGAAAAGTCACTGTACAAAACGGATACAAAATTGACAGCAAGTGATCAAATCGTAACACTTTCAACGTGTGACTATGCACTTGATCCGGAAGCAGGAAGGTTAGTCGTGCATGCGAAACTAGTAAAAAGACAGTAAAAAAAGTATAGAATATGAGAAGCGGTAACGCTTCTCATATTCTATACTTTAAAAAAGAAATATGTTTACTGTGCTGCAGCCATTGGCATACGTACAACTTCAACATTGTAGTAAGTGATCTTATTATCAAGAATATATTCTGGCATCCCGCCTTGATGTGAGTGAGCATCTTTAAATGCTGAGCTCTTCGTCCAACCTTGGAAATCTTCTTTTGCATTCCAGCGTGTGCTAATTGTTACTTCATCATAATCAACTGTATTTTGTGTTAAAAGAACTTCTAATCCTAAAAAGCCTGGCATCGTTTCGACTTGACCTACTTTATTAAAACGCTCAATTAATTTATGCCCATTTCCCTTTGTAATTTTAGCTGTATTTGTAACAATAATCATGTTTTATTCCTCCTATTAAATGTAGCCTGTATTTTCGAGAACTCATATACATTAAATGATAATGAAAATCATTATCATTGTCAATGGTAAATGTGAAATAAATAAGTTTTTTTACTATTTTGGAGAGTAAGATTTCCATTTCAAAATGTAGTAAATATGGGGCAGTTAAGCGAGAGAATGAGCTAGTTGTACTAGCAAAGCAATAATATGGTATAGTGAAACGAGGCTGTTTATTCAGTCTCGTTTTTTAAATGCTTCCTATAGTAGAAAGCATGCAAATGGAAAGGAAGTTATTATATGCGATCAGAAGTTACTATAAAAATAAAACCGAAATTTATAAAAGAAATTAAAAGTGGATATCCGCTTATTTTAAAAGATGCGATTCAAAATTTAAATGATGTTCAGGAAGAAGGAACAATCATTAAAGTGGTAGATGAGAAGAACAAATTCATCGGAAAAGGCTATTATGGAAAACAAAATAAAGGATACGGCTGGATTTTAACGAGAAAAGAGAGTGAACAAATTAATCAATCTTTCTTTGAAAGTAAAATAAAATCTGCCTTACATAAACGAAAGCAATTTTACAAATCAAGTGATACGACAGCATTCCGCGCCCTAAACGGTGAAGGTGATGGTCTTGGCGGACTAATTATCGATTATTATGATGGCTATTATGTAGTAAGTTGGTATAGTGAAGGGATTTATACTTTCAGAGATGAGATTATAGCAGCTCTTCAAAAAGTAGCAAACTTTAAAGGGATTTATGAGAAAAAGCGTTTTGATATGAAAGGAAAATACATTGAAGGCGATGATTTCGTAGCAGGGGAGCGCGGCGAGTTCCCGCTTATCGTAAAAGAAAATGGTGTGAACTTTGCGGTGTATTTAAACGACGGAGCGATGGTGGGTGTATTTTTAGATCAGCGTAACGTTCGAAAACAAATTCGTGATACATATGCACAGGGAAGAACCGTGTTAAATATGTTCTCCTATACAGGTGCTTTCTCTGTATTTGCAGCGCTTGGCGGAGCGAGCAAAACGACGAGTGTTGACCTTGCAAATCGTAGTTTAAGTAAAACGATTGAGCAGTTTAGTGTAAATGAAGTTGATTATGAAGCGCAGGATATTATTGTAGAAGATGTCTTTCTTTACTTCAAATATGCAGCGAAGAAAAAGATGAAATTTGATATGGTCGTACTTGACCCTCCAAGCTTTGCACGCTCAAAGAAATATACATTTAGTGCAGCGAAAGATTATAAAAACTTATTAAAAGAAACAATTGCCATTACAGAAAATAATGGGATTATCGTTGCTTCTACAAATTGTAGTGCGTTCGATATGAAAAAGTTTAAAGGCTTTATCGATACGGCATTTAAAGAAATGAATGGCAAATATAAAATATTAGAAGAACATTCTTTACCAGAAGATTTCCGTACCATTGATCAATTTAAAGAAGGAGACTATTTAAAAGTAGTTTTCATCGAGAAAATTAAAGGTTAATAAAGAAAAAGGAGCTCGAGTTTACTTGAGCTCCTTTTCTTATTGAACGATATTTTGTACTCTACCGACTTGCCCGTCCTGCAATCGCACTTTAATGCCATGCGGATGGGAAGGGGAGTTTGTTAAAATATCTTTTACAATTCCACGTGTTAATTTGCCTGTGCGTTGATCTTGTTTTAATACAATATCAACTTCAAGGCCGGGTGCGATATTAGAACGTTTTTGTCCGTTCATTTATACACCTGTACGTCTACGTTGGTTGTTTGTTTTCTTCGTTTGTTGGTTTTGTAATTTTTTTGTTTCTTGGCTTTGGTTTTTGGCATTTTGACCATTACCGCTACCTTGCTTTTTCTTTGCAAGTTGTTCACGCATTAAATCAGCTAAGCTTACTTTTTTATTTTCTGACATGATAAAGTCTCCTTTATATAAAGTTAATTATGAACTATCGTCGTAAATTTCATCATATCATTGTTATGGAAGGAAGGGAAGTTGGTTTGAAAATTCATATAATTCTTCACAGTATTCATTCGTTACGATACAATTAAAATGTTAATGTTTGTAAAAAAGGGGATAGACATATGTCACATCATATTTTATTAGTTGAAGATGACATCTCAATTCAAGAGATGGTGGAAAAGTATTTAATAAAAGAAGGCTTTCAAGTAACAATTGCGTCTGATGGAGAAGAGGGCGTGAACACATATTTAAAAGGTTCATTTGATTTGATTATCCTTGATATTATGATGCCAAAGCTAGATGGCTTAGAGGTTGTGCGAATTATTCGAGAAAAAAGTGCTGTTCCGATTTTAATGATGTCGGCAAAAGATACAGATGTTGATAAAGCTGTTGGATTAGGACTTGGAGCAGATGATTACATTTGTAAGCCATTTTCTATGATTGAATTAGCTGCACGTGTAAAGGCAGGTATTCGGAGATCTACGAAATACTCGGCTACAGAAGAAACAGAAAAGATGATTCAGATTGGCAATTTAACAATCGATCCAATTAATTTTACCGTAGAAAAAAACGGGAAATCTCTCAAACTTACTTTAAAAGAATTTGAGATTTTAAAACTGTTCGTAAAAAATCAAAATCGTGTATTTACAAAAGCACAAATATATTCATTAGTTTGGAACGAAGAGTATTACGGTGACGATAACGTTATTAATGTTCATATGAGAAGATTGCGTGAGAAAATCGAAAGTGATCCATCTAATCCAGAATATATTAAAACGTTATGGGGCATCGGCTATAAATTGGAAGTGATGTAATATGGTCAATTTGTTACTAGGTATTATTTTTATATTGTTATGTATCATTTACATACAATATAAAATGAGAAAAAATAGTAGTAAAAATTTACGATACACATATGAAAAGTTAGAAAGTATTGTAAATGGACAAACAGGTGAGAAGTTACTCGTTATGACAGATGATCTAGAATTACAAAAATTATTAGTAGCAATTAATCAACTATTAGATGCAAAACAAAAAACGAATGCAGATCATGCAAAAGTAGAAATTTCGATGAGAAAAATGCTTTCAAATATTTCACATGATTTAAAGACGCCACTAACAGTTATTCTTGGATATACAGAAATGTTAAATAAGGATAAAACGATAAGTAAAGAAGAACAGCAAATATTACTTGAAAAGGTGCATGTGAAAACACTAGAAGTAATGGAACTAATTCATAAGTTTTTTGATTTAGCAAAATTAGAATCTGGTGACAAGGCAATCGAGATGACAAAAGTAAATATGAATGAAGTTTGTCGGGAGAAGATTTTATCTTTTTATGATTTAGTGACAACGAAAGGGTTTCAAGTTCATATTGATATACCAGAAAGAAATATATATGCACTTGGAAATGTAGAAGTATTAGGTAGAGTATTGAATAATTTAATATCAAATGCGATTACATATGGAGACGATGGAAAGACACTTGGTATGACGTTAAGAGATGATGAAACGAGTGTGTATATAGATGTATGGGATACAGGAAAAGGAATTGACGAATCTCATGCTGATAAAGTATTTGAACGTATGTACACACTTGAAGATTCTAGAAATAGATTGTACCAAGGAAGTGGCCTAGGGTTAACGATTACAAAACGGCTTGTGGAAGCGATGGATGGAAAAATTCACCTTTATAGTAAGCCGTATGAAAAAACAATTTTTACAGTTGTATTAAAAAAGATGCTGTTTTAGCTTGTAGAGAAGTAGATTCTACAAGCTTTTTTTCAGCGTAAGGAATTTGTAAGGAACGGGTAAGAAAAAAGAGAATTCCGTTGTCTATTATAGAAGTATAAGGTAGTGCGAAAGGAGACAGTGACATGACATATATATTAAAAACTAATCAGTTAACGAAAGTGTTTAAAGGGAAAGAAGTTATTTCTAGCGTCAACATGCATGTGAAAAAGGGAGAGATATACGGTTTCTTAGGACCGAATGGTGCAGGTAAAACAACGATTATGAAAATGATCACAAATTTAATAAAACCGACGAGCGGTGATATTGAAATTTTTGGTGAGAAGTTAACAGATACATCTTATGAATTGTTAAAGCGCATGGGGACCATTATCGAATATCCAATCTTTTATGATAAATTAACGGCGAAGGAAAACCTAGAATTACATTGTGAATATATGGGCTATTACGATAAAAATGCAATTGATCATGCTTTACATTTAGTAAAACTGCACGGTATAGATGATAAAAAAGTAAAAGATTTTTCATTAGGGATGAAGCAACGACTTGGTATTGCAAGGGCGATCATGACAAAGCCAGAACTACTTATTTTAGATGAGCCAATTAACGGTTTAGATCCAATTGGTATTAAAGAATTAAGAGACTTATTTAAAATGCTTTGCAAAGAATATGGCATTACATTATTAGTTTCTAGTCATATTTTAGGTGAGATGGAACTAATGGCAGATACAATTGGTGTGATTCAAAATGGAAAACTAATAAAAGAAGTTTCAATGAAGAGCATTAACGGAAAACAAACAGAGTACATTGAAATTACTGTTCCTGATGTGAAGCGTGCAGCTTATATTTTAGAAGATAAACTCGGGATAAAAAATTACAAAATAATGAGTGGAAACATGATTCGTGTGTATGATACGTCAGCGACGCAACAAGCTATTTCAAAAGCACTTATTATGAACGATGTAGAAATTGAAAGTATTAATAAGAAACATAGTTCCTTAGAAGAATATTTCTTAAATGTAATGGATGGAGAGGGCATTCATGCTTAATGGATTGTTAGTGAATCTAGTAAGTGAGTTGATTGTAATGTTCATAAGTGGGATTTTATATTATAGAAAACCAGAGCGGAAATGGGCGTTAATTTTACTAGTGATAGGGATGTTAAGCGTAGTTACGGCTGGAATTAGAATGTTAGTAGCATAGAGATAGTTATGTCAGTAATGGAGGCGTGGTTTATATGTTTAAATTAATGAAACTTGAATGGAGAAAACATCAATTATCTAGTTACTTTAAAGGGGTAGCCATTTGTATTATAGCAATTTTTGCTGCGGTAAGTCTTATGGGGTTGGGAGCGAAAGGTGAAGGAGATGCGGCACTCACTGATTTCACAAAGTATATGACTTTAGCAAACCTATTTATTAGGATGACTTTTCTTATTTTTAGTGCGGTCATTTTATCACGTTTAGTAATTGATGAGTATAAGAACAAAACAATGCAACTATTGTTTATGTATCCACTACAAAGGAAACTGCTAATGAGAGCGAAATTAACACTTGTTTTTAGTTTTTGTTTTATTAGCATGATTATCGCTACGTTCACTATTAGTTTGCTCATATTTTTTATGAACCCAATGATAGGGCTAATTGAAACATCTATTACGATGGGGGAAATAATAGCTACCGTTCCAGCTACCTTTATAAGTGCATTTATGATATCTGGTATAAGCTTAATTCCTTTATTTTTTGGGATGAGAAAGAAATCGGCACCGACAACGATTACTTCTGCAGTAATAATTGGGATGTTAGTGAACAGTAACGTTGGTCCTGGAAACGGTCAAGTAAGTATGTATGATTTTATATTTATCCCAATTGTACTCTGTTTATTAGGGATTTTTATTAGTTATTTATCGTATCGTAAAATTGATAAGATCGATGTAGCGTGAAGAAAGCATAAAACAACGACGAACTGGGGTATGCATGGTGAAAAAAATAATAGTAATTGTAATTTTATTTCTGACAATTGCTAGTGTGGTTTTGGTTTTAAGACATCTCAGGGGAAAGATTTTAAGAAAGAAAAGTCTTTTGAGATAAATCATATAAAAGAAATAGAAGTGGACAATGAAAACTGGGATGTTGAATTTAAAAGTACAGACGCTAATAAAATAGTAATTTCCGCTCAAGGTCAACGAGTAGATAAAGAGGTAGATCCTGTCGAAATAGAACATGAAGGAAATAAAGTTGTGATTAAGCAAAAACAAAAGGTGAACCAATTTTTTAATGGTTTTACGTTTCGGAAGATAAATAGTATATCTATAGCTATTCCGAAGAAAGAAATAGATAAAATTACATTAAATAATAAATCGGGTGATGTGAAAATAAGCGATATAGAAGTGAAAAATATCGTGACAAAAAGTGAGTCTGGAGATGAAATGGTTGTAGGACTATCAGCGGAGAAAGGTGAATTCATATCGAAAAGTGGAGAGTTAGCTGTAAAAGATAGTTCAGTACAAGAATTAAATATAAATTCTATGACTGGTGATAACTATATAACAAATGTAAGTAACTCAAATATGAACATCACTTCAACATCCGGTGAAGTATTACTGAAAGATATGAAAGAAGGAAAATCGTTATTTGTAGAAACAAAATCAGGAGATATTGGCGTACGGTATAAAGGTGTTCCAGCATCATTGAAGCTTATGGCTAAAAGTAATTCAGCTGACGTAATAGTGGATTTAAAAGGACTTAAGAAAGGTAAAAATACAGAAAAAATAAAAGTAGGAACGATTGGTGATGCGAAAAATGAAGCGAAGATTTTAAGTGAAACAGGAGTCATTTATATTGATTAAGTCTTAGGAGGAAGGAGGACTATCATGCTACATTTAATGAAGCTAGAATTGAAAAAGTTTAAGCTTGGTTGGTACGTGAAGAGGGCAATTATTGCAAATATTGTTATACTGGCATTAATGATCTTTGTGAGCATCATCGCTCAAGTAGAAGGTGATGCAGAAATAAGGAATCCAGAGACGATATTGTTAATGGCTAGCACAATAGTAAGAGCAACATTTATTATTTTTGGTAGTGTCTTAATCGCAAGGTTAATAATTGGCGAATATAAAAATAAAACAATACTACTTATGTTTTCTTATCCTATTAACCGAAAGAAAATGATGGCTAGTAAGTTGGCTATTACAGCGATAGTAACATTTATAACAGTTATTGTATCTAACATTTTAGTAGTAGGAATTTTCTTTGGAATAGATAGCTATTTTTCAATTCTTCCTAATTCATTCACAGTAGATCAATTGGTGCAAGAAGGAATAAAACTGGTTCCTTTAGCCATTGCAACTGCGGGAATGAGTTTAATCCCTCTATATTTCGGGATGCGTAAACGTTCAGTGCCAACTACAATTGTTTCATCTCTTATCGTTGTCTCAATTGCAATGAATAGCAACCCAGAGTTTCCCACAGCAACTTTTCTTCTCCTTCAACTAGCACTTGCAGTAATTGGAGTGGTGATTGCATATTACGGAATTAAAAATATAGAGAAGGAAGATATAACTGTATGATAAGAATACGTAAAAAAGAGTTGGCGTTACACCAACTCTTTTTTGTATATGTATGCTTCGTTACTACTCTGTAAATTTGGAGTGTTTGCTTAAATACGCTTGTACTTCTGGAGAAATATTAAAGTTATTAGGACTTTTATATTCGATAGTAAACTCTCCGTCTTTATTTGTTTCAAAGGCGATTGCATAGCTATTCATTTTAGCATCGTAAGAAGTGTTTTTGACTTCTGCATCTAGATTAAAGTATTTTGTAATATATTCTTTTGATTCCGTAACTGCTGTTTGTTTTCCCCAAGGGGTACCATAACTTGTGAAATAAAGAGATACGCTAATAACCCCAATAATAGAAGTTAGTAAAATAGTTCTCATAACTATTTTTTTATTTTTTGTATTCAATTTGGTTACTCCTCTTCATAATATGTATTCATTTTAACCTATCTTTTCCATAAAACAACCATTTAGTAAAAAATAGTTTCACATGAAACAAGTTACAGAAAAAGACAAGATGTGTAAACACCTTGTCTTTTTTTGTTGTTACATTTTAGGAGCTTCCATGCCAGCTGCAGCCCATTCTTCTTTTGCTGGGCCATATACGCCAGGGACTGTTAAGCCGGCTTGTCGCATTAAAACCGTCATTTGTCCGCGATGGTGATTTTGATGATTAATAAGTGTCATTAAAAATATAGAATTTGGCATAGGACGACCAAAGAAGTCATTAATAGTAGCTAAGTCTTTATCAGTCCATTTGCTTTGAAGTGCTTCAACAAAAGCCGCATTCACTTTACGATACCTATCTGCAATTGTTTTAGCTGAAGTTGGTACAGGATAATCTTTCGTTTCTCCTTCAAACTTTAGCCCTGTGCCAGATAGTATAACAGGAATTGCCGTCACGATATGCCAAGCGACTCTGCCTAACGTCCAATGTCCAGGTGCAATTTCTTGTGATAAAGATGCATCGGTTAATGAATCAAGCATTTTCTGAGTAGACTCTGCTTCGTATGTCCATGATTGCAAGAAGCCTTCAATAGTTTGGTACATAGTTATCCCTCCTAGTTATGTTCATAAGTTACATTCGTGAAAAAAAGATAGTTTCCTTTTTAACTTACCTTCTTCCCACTTTTCCTCATCAACCATAAGAAATAAGGTGCTCCAAGTACAGCAACGACAAGACCAGAAGGGATTTCTTTCGGGTATGCAATTGTTCGTCCGAGTAAATCAGCAATGGAAAGAAGGATTGCTCCAAACAGTGCTGAGCAAACGAATAATCTTTGATGATTCATACCAACGACGATTCGGGCTAAGTGAGGTGCAACAAGACCTAGAAAGGCAATCGTACCGACAGCTGCGATATTTACAGATGCAAGTAGTGTTGCTAACACAATGAGGGCTAGGCGCGTTTTATTTACTGGTTGCCCAAGTCCCGTTGCTAAATCGTCTCCAAGTACGAGAACATCAAGTTGTTTTATTAAGAAAAAGATAATAAGCACGAGAATAAGTGATGGATATAGAATGATATTTTCTAAGTGATTCCATCCTCTTGCATACGTGCTACCTGATAGCCATGTTAAAGCAGCTGCAACGTTCAAATTTGCTCTAACGATAAAGATTTGAATAATCGCTGAACTGAGAGCTGAAATACCAATTCCTATTAAAGCAAGGGCTGTTGGGCTAAATCCTGATTTCCATGAGAAGAAGAGGACAATTCCAACTGCAAGTAGTCCGCCGATAAATGCACCAATTGGTAGGAAGAAACCAGGAAGTGCGGGAAAGACATACATAATAGTTAAAGCACCAACACCAGCTCCCGATGAAATACCAATAATAGAAGGATCGGCGAGTGGGTTTCGTAATATACCTTGGAAAACAAGCCCGCTTATTGCAAGGCATGCGCCAGCAATAGCAGCAACGAGCATTCTTGGTAAACGAAGGTTCATCATCATATTTTTATCAAATTGTGTTAATTGTCCTGATATAACATTTGTAATACTTTCGATATAAGCGTTACTACCGACTGTAACACCAAGAGCAATCGTCACAATGCAAAGTGTGATAGAGATAATGATTACCTTTTTATAAGAGTAATAGCGAGAACTAGCTCCAGCTGCATTTGCGCCGTTATCATTCATATATTGTTTCGATTTCATCATTCGATACACTAAATAAATAAGCCAAGGTGATCCAATCATTGCCGTGACTGCTCCGACAGGAAGTTCAGCCCCAGTTGGATCTATTAGTCTACCAACGACATCAGCTCCAAGTAATAGTACAGCTCCCCATAAGAAAGAAGAGAGAAGGAGAGTAAAGTGTTGACGGTAGCCAATAAGACGCATTAAATGTGGTGCAACTAAGCCAACAAATCCAATTGGCCCAACAACAGTTACAATTACTGCTGTTAAAAAGATCGCAGCAATGAAGGCGATAAGACGTGTTACTGCTGTTTTTTCACCAAGAGAAACAGCAACATCATCACCAAGTAAGAGAATGTTGAGTTTACGAGACATAAATAGTAAAACTAGGAAAGAAATAATGATAAATGGAAAAGCGAATTGAACGCCATCCCAGTTATTTTGAATAAGAGATCCAGCTCCCCATAAAAATAAACCAGCTGTTTCATTTTCATAGAAAAGCTGCATCGTTCCGGTAAAGGCAGAAAGCATTAGTGTAACGACCATACCAGCTAGTGCCATTCTAAGTGGGGTTCCCTTTTTTCCACCAGAAATACGGTATACAAATAAAGCGGTAATAGCACCGCCGATAAATGTGAAAAGAAGTGAGTTAATTTGCAAACCTTTCGGTAAGAAAATTGTAGCCGCTACGAGAAAGAAATATGCACCAGAATGAATACCCATTGTACTGGATTCAGCAAGTGGATTCTTCGTTAACGTTTGTAAAATGACCCCAGATGCAGCAAGAGCACCGCCAGCTAAAATGGCAATTACAGCTCTAGGTAATCGAAGCATGATTAAAGTTTGATGCTCTAATGATTGGTTCGGTGAGATAAGAGCATCGATAATCATACTATAGGAAATATTTGCTTGACCTTGTCCGATATGAATAAAGAAAAGGAGGAGCAAGAGAGCTGCTCCTCCTCCGAATACAAGACTTGCTCGAAGTGTATGTTGTAAGCTATTCATCGCTGAATCACTTCTTCGCTGTCATTACATCTGCTACTTGTGTTGCTAAAGATTTTGCAGATTCAGGACCACCGAAAATCCAAGTGTCGCCTTTTAATTTATACATTTTGTCTTCTTTTTTGAAATTTAATCCTTCCCAAGCAGGGTTACCTTTTAGTTGCGTGTCAAAAATGTTATCATCATCCGCTACAATGTAAATGAAGTTTGAATCTTGTACACTTTGTAAAGATTCTACAGTTGTTTGTTTGAAACCATCTGGCTCAGATTTTCCAGCTTCAAAAGTGTTTGTTAAACCTAATTTTTTTGTAACTTGTAAAGCTGTGGAATTGTCAGTTAATATACGGAATGTTGGTACGTTTTTAGCTGTAAATGCTTGTACCATTGCGATGTTTTTATCTTTTAAGTTTGCTTTTTCAATTTTTGCTTTTGCATCAGCGAATGCTTTATCCATATCAGCTAATACTTTTTTACCTTCCTCTTCTTTTCCAACTGCTTTTGCGATTTGTTTAAATGTTTCTGTCATCTCAGCAAAGTGATCGTTATTGCTTGTTGATGGATCAAACATAACTGTTGGTGCAATTTGCTCTAATTCGTTTTTAATAGCTTTACTACGGAATGAAGCTGTGATAATTAAATCTGGTTTTAGACGGCTAATTTCCTCTAAGTTTGGTTGTTGACGTGTCCCTACATCTACAACATCTTTACCTGGTTTTGTTGCTGTATTTACCCATTTATTATAATTCTTAATGTCTGCCATCCCTACTGGCTGAACACCAAGTGCTAATAAGTCTTCTGAATATACCCACTCAAGTACAACAACTTTTTTCGCTGGTTTATCTAACTTTGTTTCCCCTTCAGCGTGTTTAATTGTTATGGCTTGTTTCTTGTCGTCTGTCTTTGTTTCTTTTTTCTCCTCTTTTTGCTGTCCGCATCCAACAGCGAATAGAAGAACAACTATAAAAATACTAAGAATTTTTTTCATTTCCTGCCCCCAAATAAATTATTTTGTTTGTGATTGAAAATCATTATCAATTACAAACAAAATCATACTATGAGGATATTTTTAATGTCAATATTTTTTTAAAATTTCGACGAAAAACAATGGATTATACGGATTTTTATATTTTATAGTCGTATTTATCTCGCTATATGCTGGGCAGTAAGACTCCCACCTCAAAATTTGGTTGTAGAAAAGAAATTAGGGGGGAGTCGGACCGCCCGTAAACGCCCAATTGATTCAACTAATAATCAGTGGAGATGGGGCGAAAGTACAAGCGAAAAGAGAGCAAATCGCATGTAATAATTACTAGAATGCATGGAATAAATCTGTGTTTACCCCCACTAGGTAAAGTGTTTCTCTGTTATTTAGATAAGTGTTTTCTAACTCGGTGATTGTACTTACAAGATTGAACGTAAAGGAAGTGATCAACATGTCTTTATGGAGCAATAATATAAATGGATATTGTGGGTGTAATAATCAAAATGGTGTACATGTTGATTCATGCTGTTTTAGTTGTGATGGGACAGTTCCGAAGCTGGGCCCAACAGGTCCGACGGGTCCAACAGGAGCAACAGGTGACACAGGCCCAACGGGAGCAACGGGGGCAACAGGTGACACAGGCCCAACGGGAGCAACGGGGGCAACAGGTGACACAGGCCCAACGGGAGCGACGGGAATAACCGGATCAACAGGTTCAACGGGAGCGACGGGAATAACCGGGTCAACAGGTCCGACGGGTCCAACAGGAGCGACAGGAATAACCGGATCAACAGGCCCAACGGGAGCGACGGGAATAACCGGATCAACAGGTCCAACAGGAGCGACAGGAATAACGGGTTCAACAGGCCCGACGGGAGCGACGGGAATAACGGGTTCAACAGGCCCAACGGGAGTAACAGGTACAAGTATCACGGCGACATATGCATTTGCAAATAATACGTCGGGAACAGCGATATCGGTACTTCTAGGTGGAACGAATGTCCCGCTTCCAAATAATCAAAACATAGGCCCAGGTATCACTGTTTCTGGAGGGAATACAGTATTTACGGTTGCAAATGCTGGGAATTATTATATTTCATATACGATTAATATAACGGCTTCATTATTAGTCAGTTCACGGATTACAATTAATGGAACACCACTTGCTGGCACGATCAATTCTCCTGCGTTAGCAACTACATCATTTAGCGCAACAATCATTACAACTCTTGCAGCGGGGGATGCTATTAGTTTGCAACTATTTGGTTTGTTAGCTGTTGCCACATTATCAACAACTACACCAGGAGCTGTGTTAACGATAATAAGATTAAGCTAAATAATAACTCTCTTACTTCTTTTATAGATTAGGAGAGTTTATACATATAATAAGAAGTTAATGGAGTGAAGCATAGTTATATAAAAGTCAGAATATTATGATTGTAACGTTATGGCGACTATAATATAATGAAAACAACCATCATGAATGAACATTCATTTATTTTTTATGTATTTGAAGGGGGAATGAAGGTGGAAAAACCATGGTTGAAAAGTTATCCAGAGGAAATTCCAAGTACGATTTCTTATGATATTCAGCCGCTTCATGGATACGTGGAACAGGTGGCTTCTCGCTATCCAGAAAAGAAAGCGCTTCACTTTTTAGGGAAGGATATTACATTTTCAGACTTCCACGATAAGGTGAAGAGATTTGCAAATTATCTTCAAAAGCTCGGTGTGGAAAAGGGGGATCGAGTTGCTATTATGTTGCCGAACTGTCCGCAATCTGTAATTGGTTATTATGGTACATTACTTGCGGGAGGTATCGTAGTACAAACAAATCCACTATATACAGAAAGAGAATTAGAATACCAGCTTCATGACTCGGGAGCAAAAGTAATTCTTTGTCTTGATTTAGTGTTTCCAAGAGTAACGAATGTTCAAGCTGCTACAAAAATTGAACATATTATCGTAACCCGTATTGCGGACTTTTTACCCTTCCCTAAAAATTTACTTTACCCATTTGTACAAAAAAAGCAGGCAAATCTTGTTGTGAATGTGTCGGAAAGTGAAACGATTCATCTATGGAAATCAGTAGAACGAGAAAGTAATGTTAATGTTGAAGTTCCTTGTGATCCTGAAAATGATCTAGCTCTTTTGCAGTATACAGGGGGAACAACGGGATTTCCAAAAGGGGTTATGTTGACGCATAAAAACCTTGTTTCGAACACTTTAATGGGAGCTCATTGGCTATATAATTGTAAAGAAGGGGAAGAAGTAATTCTTGGTGTTCTTCCGTTCTTTCATGTGTATGGGATGACAGCTGTAATGAATTTAAGTATTATGCAAGGATATAAAATGGTGCTGATTCCGAAGTTTGATATGAAAATGGTTTTTGAAGCAATAAAAAAACATAAAGTCACACTATTTCCAGGGGCACCAACCATTTATATTGCTCTATTAAATAGTCCCCTCTTAA
Organism: Bacillus sp. BML-BC051; assembly: GCF_019656175.1. Taxonomy (NCBI): domain Bacteria; kingdom Bacillati; phylum Bacillota; class Bacilli; order Caryophanales; family Bacillaceae; genus Bacillus; species Bacillus sp. BML-BC051. The sequence goes on along the minus strand of NZ_BPLI01000011.1, from coordinate 101,463 downwards.
AAGAATATGATATTTCTTCTATCGAGGCTTGTATTAGTGGATCTGCCCCGCTTCCTGTAGAAGTACAGGAAGAGTTTGAGAGAGTTACAGGTGGCAAATTGGTAGAAGGTTATGGATTAACGGAGTCGTCGCCAGTTACACATGGGAATTTTTTGTGGGAAAAACGCGTGCCAGGAAGTATTGGTGTGCCGTGGCCAGATACAGAGGCAAACATTATGTCACTTGAAACTGGAGAGGCTTTACCTCCAGGTGAAATTGGTGAAATTGTTGTAAAGGGCCCTCAAATTATGAAAGGGTATTGGAATAAGCCAGAAGAAACAGCAGCTGTATTACAAGACGGGTGGCTTCATACAGGGGATGTTGGTTACATGGATGAAGATGGATTTTTCTATGTGAAAGATCGTAAGAAAGACATGATTGTTGCGAGTGGCTTTAATGTATATCCTCGTGAAGTAGAAGAAGTATTATATGAGCATGAAAAGGTGCAAGAAGTAGTGACGATTGGGATTCCCGATCCGTACCGAGGAGAGACAGTTAAAGCATTTGTTGTGTTAAAAGAAGGTGCGGAGTGTTCTGAGGAAGAATTAAACCAGTTTGCGCGTAAATATTTAGCGGCTTATAAAGTGCCTAAAGTATATGAGTTTAGAGATGAACTGCCGAAAACGACAGTCGGAAAAATTTTACGCCGTGTCCTAATAGATGAAGAGAAAAGAAAGAATGAGGATGAGCAAACGGGCTAAGGCCCTTTCTTTTTGAAAAAATGGGATTGACACTTTTCTAAATAGTCAGTATTATAAGAATATGAATGACTATTCATTCAGTCATCTTCTTGAAGGGGACAGTAAAGTGAAGAAAAATAGACCGAAATACAATCAAATTATTGATGCGGCAGTCATTGTGATTGCGGAGAATGGGTACCACCAAGCGCAAGTTTCTAAAATAGCAAAGCAAGCTGGGGTAGCTGATGGCACGATTTACTTATATTTTAAAAATAAAGAAGATATATTAATATCCTTATTCCAAGAGAAGATGGGAGAATTTGTCGAAACAATTCGTCAAAAAACAGCAGGAATTGAAAGCGCTGTATCGAAATTGTTCATGTTGGTAGAAACGCACTTCTTGCTGTTGTCACAAAATGATCCTCTTGCTATCGTTACGCAATTAGAGCTAAGACAGTCCAATCAAGACTTACGCCTGAAAATAAATGAAGTATTAAAAGGCTACTTACAAGTTATGGATGAGATTTTAGAGACAGGTATAAAGCAAGGTGAATTCCAAGCGGATTTAAATGTTCGTGTGGCAAGACAAATGATCTTTGGAACAGTAGATGAAGTTGTGACCAATTGGGTAATGAGCGATCGTAAGTATGATCTGGTCGCACTTTCAAAAACGGTACATGGGCTACTTATTGCAGCTTGTGGTTATCGTCAATAATGGGAGGGATCATGTTGAAATTCCTATCTGTAAGAGTTGAAGATCATATCGCGGTGGCGACGTTAAATCATGCGCCAGCTAACGCGATGTCTTCACAAGTTATGCATGACGTTACTGAATTAATTGATCAAGTGGAGAAAGATGATAACATTCGTGTTGTTGTTATTCACGGTGAAGGGCGCTTCTTCTCGGCGGGAGCAGATATTAAAGAATTTACATCTGTTACTGAAGCGAAGCAAGCGACAGAATTAGCGCAGCTTGGACAAGTTACGTTTGAGCGTGTTGAAAAATGTTCAAAACCAGTTATCGCGGCAATTCATGGAGCGGCACTTGGCGGCGGCCTTGAGTTTGCTATGTCTTGCCACATGCGCTTTGCAACTGAAAGTGCAAAACTTGGTTTACCTGAATTAACACTTGGATTAATTCCTGGATTTGCAGGTACACAGCGATTACCACGTTATGTTGGGAAAGCGAAAGCTTGTGAAATGATGTTAACAAGTACACCGATTACTGGTGCAGAAGCATTAAAATGGGGACTTGTTAACGGAGTTTTTGCTGAAGAAACATTTTTAGATGATACGCTTAAAGTTGCAAAACAGATTGCTGGAAAAAGCCCAGCGACGACTCGTGCTGTACTAGAGTTATTGCAAACGACGAAATCGTCTCATTATTATGAAGGTGTACAACGCGAAGCTCAAATCTTTGGTGAAGTATTTACGGGTGAAGATGGAAGAGAAGGTGTAGCAGCGTTTTTAGAAAAGCGTAAACCTTCATTTAGTGGCAGGTAGTTCAATTATTTTTTTAATATAAATTAACAGAAAATTAAAATTGATAGAATCTTTCTGAAAAACAAGGGGGTAAATGGAATGAACATCTACGTACTCATGAAACGAACATTTGATACAGAAGAAAAAATCGTAATTAAAAACGGTGCAATTTACGATGGCGAAGCGGAATTCATCATCAACCCTTACGACGAATATGCGATTGAAGAAGCAATTCAAGTAAGAGACGCACAAGGTGGCGAAGTTACTGTTGTAACAGTCGGTGGCGAAGAAAGTGAGAAAGAACTTCGTACGGCATTAGCGATGGGCTGCGATAAAGCGGTATTAATTAATATTGAAGATGATGTTGAAAATGGTGACCAGTTCACGACAGCAAAAGTACTTGCTGAATATTTAAAAGATAAAGATGCAGATTTAATTTTAGGTGGGAACGTTGCAATTGATGGTGCATCTGGACAAGTTGGTCCACGTGTAGCTGAAGCGTTAAATATTCCATACGTAACGACAATTACAAAACTTGAAATTGACGGTACAAATGTGAAGATTGAGCGTGATGTTGAAGGTGATACGGAAGTGATTGAAACTTCATTACCAGTTTTAGTAACAGCACAACAAGGTTTAAATGAACCGCGTTATCCATCGCTTCCAGGTATTATGAAAGCGAAGAAAAAGCCACTAGAAGAAGTAGAATTAGATGATTTAGATTTGGAAGAAGAAGATGTGGAAGCAAAGACAAAAACAATTGAAATCTATTTGCCTCCTAAGAAAGATGCAGGAAAAGTGTTACAAGGCGAGCTGCAAGATCAAGTAAAAGAACTTGTATCGTTGCTCCATACAGAAGCGAAAGTAATCTAATAAAATACGAAATTATATATGCAGGAGGGAAAATCTATGGCTCGTAAAGTATTGGTAATGGGTGAAGTTCGTGATGGATCGCTACGTAACGTTTCGTTTGAAGCGGTAGCAGCAGCAAAAACAATTGCAGAAGGCGGTGAAGTAGTAGGTCTTCTAGTTGGAGACAGCGTTGCCTCTTTTGCAAATGAATTGATTCATTACGGTGCAGATCGCGTTGTGACAGTTGAAAATGATAAATTAAAATCATATACATCTGATGGATATGCACAAGCGTTTTTAGCTGTATATGCTGAAGAAAAGCCAGAGGGTATTGTATTTGGACATACAGCACTTGGTAAAGATTTATCACCAAAATTAGCAGCGAAACTTGAAGCTGGTCTAGTTTCTGACGTAACTGCTTTAGAAGTTGAAGGTGGAAATGTTATCTTCACTCGTCCAATCTACTCTGGTAAAGCGTTTGAGAAGAAGATTGTAACAGACGGTATGTTATTTGCGACAGTGCGTCCAAATAATATTGCAACGCTTGAAAAAGATGAGTCTCGCAGTGGTGACGTATCTTCTATTACAGTAGATGTGAAAGACTTACGTACAATCATTCAAGATGTCGTCCGTAAAACTGCAGAAGGTGTTGATCTTTCTGAAGCGAAAGTTATTATCGCTGGCGGACGCGGTGTGAAGAGTGAAGAAGGATTCAAGCCATTAAAAGAGTTAGCTGACGTATTAGGCGGCGCTGTTGGAGCATCTCGTGGTGCTTGTGACGCTGAGTATTGCGATTACTCATTACAAATTGGTCAAACTGGTAAAGTTGTTACGCCAGACTTATATATTGCATGCGGTATTTCGGGCGCGATTCAGCATTTAGCTGGTATGTCTAACTCGAAAATAATCGTTGCGATTAATAAAGACCCAGAAGCAAGTATCTTCAAAGTAGCTGACTATGGTATTGTTGGCGATTTGTTTGAAGTCTTACCTCTTTTAACAGAAGAGTTTAAAAAGTTAAAAGTACATTCATGATTTGAGTACCCTTGAGTTCCAAGTGAAGTACCCCTATATATAGAAAAAGGTGAGAGATCCCCTGTCTCTCATCTTTTTAGTATGTAATCCGTATTTTTATATAGTATAAAGGAACACTTTTTTGTTACAATACATAACGATACATATTATTCGCCACGTATATAAGTTAATGATATACTCTTGGTAGAATATACTTGAAGGAGGAAATAAAATGGCAATTGTAAACGCAAATGACCAAAGCTTCGCAGCTGAAACTAGCGAAGGTGTTGTATTATTAGATTTCTGGGCACCTTGGTGTGGACCTTGTAAAATGATCGCTCCTGTATTAGAGGAAATTGATGCAGAACTAGGCGAAAAAGTAAAAGTAGTAAAAGTAGACGTGGATGAAAACCAAGAAACTGCTCGTCAATTCGAAGTAATGAGCATTCCAGCTCTTTTCGTATTAAAAGACGGTAAAGTAGTTGATCAAGCGTTAGGTTACAAACCGAAAGAAGCGTTAGTAGAATTAGTTTCTAAACACTTCTAAAATAAAGGGGCTGCCATTTGGTAGCTTTTTTTTATTTTCCTTTTTTACACCTTTCCGTTACAATAAAAGAACGTATGTTGGGTGTTTTGGCATAGTATGTTTTCATGTGAAAATAAAAATGCTAAGCATGTAGAAATGGAGGGTGACGAGTGCACGAACATTTAAAAGAGAAGTTGGCTATTTTACCAGATCAACCCGGTTGTTATTTAATGAAAGATAAGCAAGGAACGGTTATATATGTCGGAAAGGCAAAAGTGCTTAAAAATCGTGTGCGCTCGTACTTTACTGGTTCGCATGATGGAAAAACACTTCGGCTTGTCGGAGAAATTGTAGATTTTGAATATATTGTAACCTCCTCAAATCTAGAAGCTCTCATTTTAGAGTTAAATTTAATAAAAAAACATGATCCAAAATATAATATTCAATTAAAAGATGATAAGACATATCCTTTTATTAAAATTACAGCTGAAAAACAGCCGCGATTACTCATTACGCGAAACGTAAAAAAGGATAAAGGAAAGTATTTTGGCCCTTATCCGAATGCACAATCAGCTCATGAAACGAAAAAATTGCTAGATCGTATGTATCCGCTTCGTAAGTGCTCAAATATGCCCGATAAAGTTTGTTTATATTATCATATGGGTCAATGTTTAGCACCTTGTGTGAAAGAAGTGACGGAAGAACAAAACAAAGAAATTGTAGATGAAATTATTAAGTTTTTAAATGGTGGACATAAAGAAGTTCGTTCAGAATTAGAAACAAAGATGTATGAAGCTTCAGAGAAACTAGAATTTGAACGCGCAAAAGAATTACGCGATCAAATTGCGCATATTGATGCGATTATGGAAAAACAAAAGATGATTATGAGTGACTTAGTGGATCGTGATGTGTTTGGGTATGCAGTTGATAAAGGGTGGATGTGTGTTCAAGTTTTCTTCGTTCGAAAAGGAAAGCTAATTGAACGTGACGTTTCTATGTTTCCAATCTACGATGAACCAGAAGAGGGATTTTTAACGTTTATCGGTCAATTTTATGAGAACAGCAGTCATTTTAAGCCGAAGGAAATTGTCGTTCCAGGAAGTATAGACTCAGAGCTAGTAGAGCGCTTTTTAGAAGTGGAAGCGACACAGCCGAAACGTGGCAAGAAAAAAGATCTTGTAGAATTAGCGAATAAAAATGCGAAGATTGCTCTTGAAGAGAAATTCTACTTAATTGAACGTGATGAAGAGCGAACGATTAAAGCGGTAGATCATTTAGGGAAGCAGCTTGGGATTGAAACACCGTATCGTATTGAGGCGTTTGATAACTCAAATATTCAAGGGACGAATCCTGTTTCTGCAATGATTGCTTTTATCGATGGGAAACCAGCTAAGAAAGAATACAGGAAATATAAAATTAAAACGGTTCAAGGACCGGATGATTATGAGTCTATGAGAGAAGTTGTGAGACGCCGTTATACAAGGGCACTGAAAGAGAGTTTGCCTTTACCAGATTTAATCATTATTGATGGTGGAAAAGGTCATCTGGCAGCTGTAAGTGATGTTCTAGAAAATGAACTCGGTTTATATATTCCGATGGCAGGTCTTGTAAAAGATGACAAACATAAAACCTCCCATTTAATTATTGGGGACCCGCCTGAACCTGTGATGCTTGAGAGAAATAGCCAAGAATTTTATTTATTGCAGCGCATTCAAGATGAAGTGCATCGATTTGCGATTACATTCCATCGTCAATTACATGGGAAATCGGTCATTCAATCAGCACTGGATGATATTCCTGGAATTGGGGATAAACGAAAAAAGGTATTGTTGAAACATTTTGGATCGCTAAAAAAGATGAAAGAAGCTTCTGTAACGGAATTTGTCGAAGCGGGTATGCCGAAAAATGTCGCAGAAACGATTTATACTTATTTAGCGGATAAGAAGACGTTGTAGTTTACAACGTCTTCTATTTTCTGGTATAATTTCTGAAGATTTAAAATAAATTCAACTGAATGAAAATACAAAAAAGTCAACTAAACTTATATGTCTAGTTGACTGTAGGTAATGCTACACTTCAATGAGATCTTTTATATCCCATTTCACAAGAAATGTAATAGAATCTGAACGTTTTTTCTTTTCTTCATAGGACTCTGCAACGACGTTTCGTTGTTTTTGAATTTGTTCAGCGATGAATCCAGCTTCTAATTGATAAGAAGAATGTCTGTTTTGTTTTTGGCGTTCAGCGATGAGTGTGCCTTTAAGTTGGAACTGCATTTCACGACGCTTATGTTCAATAATGCTTAAAGTGCCCCAGCCAGCTTTTTCGAAGAACTGAATGACTTCTTCAGTTGTTTCTAGTGGATATTTTCTTGCAAGGTTTCTACCGGACCAGTATAAAATACCATCTAAATCGTTACCGATTAAATCAGGTAGTAATTCTTCACGTAGCAATTCATAAGCGAAGGCGTTCAATGAAACATCTTCTAAAGATGTTGTATCGATTGTATTTTTACTCACAATATTCCCCTCTTTCTATAGGGATTATTATATAACATTTCTCATTTATAAAAACAGATTTTTCTTTGGGAAAATCTGAATAGATAAGAAGAAAAAAAGAATTGGCAAATTATATGCAAATTATGTATACGTTTTCTTGACGCTTCGACAAAAATAGGAGTAAAATGAACTTGGTATCAAATTATGCTGAAATATTTCGAATAATTTTTTCAGTTTTTCTTATGCCAATAGTGAAAAAACATTATTGTTGTAAACTAATCTGAAAACAGCAGTCAAACATTCAAGGGGGGTAATGGGGACATGAAAGGCCGCGAGTATACGTTTCGTAAGTGGCACTCATTAATGGGGGTCATCCCGGTTGGTGTCTTTTTGACGCAACATTTAATTGTAAACAACTTTGCAACACGAGGAGCAGAGGCTTTTAACAAAGCTGCAGGCTTTATGGAGCTCCTTCCATTCCGGTACGCGCTAGAGATTTTCATCATCTTTTTACCGATACTGTACCATGCTATATATGGCTTATATATTGCATTTACAGCTAAGAACAATGCGGTTTCTTACGGTTATTTCCGTAACTGGATGTTCGTCTTCCAAAGAATTTCAGGTATCGTTACGCTGATTTTCATTTCTTGGCACGTCTGGGAAACTCGTATTCAAGCAATGTTAGGTAAAGAGGTAAACTATGATATGATGGCAGATATTTTAAACAATCCAGCTATGTTTGCATTCTACTTAGTCGGTGTTGTTTCAACAATTTTCCACTTTGCAAATGGACTATGGACATTCTGCATCAGCTGGGGAATTACAGTATCTCCACGTTCACAAAGAATCTCTACTTATGTAACATTAGCTATTTTCTTAGGTCTATCTTATGTAGGTGTGAGTGCATTATTAGCGTTCATCGATCCACAGCTAGCAAACCAGTAAGGAGTGGGAGAGCATGAAAGGGAAACTTATAGTAGTCGGCGGTGGCTTGGCTGGCTTAATGGCAACGATTAAAGCGGCGGAAGCAGGAGTAAATGTTGAACTGTTTTCTTTAGTACCAGTAAAACGTTCGCATTCTGTATGTGCCCAAGGTGGAATTAACGGTGCCGTAAATACAAAAGGTGAAGGGGATTCTCCATGGATCCACTTTGACGATACAATTTATGGTGGGGACTTCTTAGCGAACCAACCACCAGTTAAAGCAATGTGTGAAGCAGCACCTGGTATCATTCATTTAATGGACCGTATGGGTGTTATGTTCAACCGTACGGAAGAAGGACTTCTTGATTTCCGTCGTTTTGGTGGAACACAACATCACCGTACAGCATTTGCTGGTGCGACAACTGGACAGCAATTACTATACGCATTAGATGAGCAAGTACGTCGTCATGAAGTAGCAGGACTTGTAACGAAATACGAAGGTTGGGATTTCTTACGAGCTGTTGTGGATGACGAAGGTGTGTGCCGAGGAATCGTTGCACAAGACTTACAAACAATGGAGATTAAAAGTTTCCAAGCTGATGCCGTGATTATGGCAACAGGGGGCCCTGGTATCATCTTTGGAAAATCAACTAACTCTATTATAAATACAGGTACAGCAGCTTCTGCTGTATATCAACAAGGCGCATATTATGCAAACGGCGAGTTCATTCAAATTCATCCAACGGCAATCCCTGGAGACGATAAATTACGTCTTATGAGTGAATCTGCACGTGGTGAAGGTGGACGTGTTTGGACATATAAAGATGGTAAGCCATGGTACTTCCTAGAAGAAAAATATCCGGCTTACGGAAACCTTGTACCTCGTGATATTGCAACGCGTGAAATCTTTGACGTTTGCGTAGAGCAAAAACTAGGTATTAACGGTGAAAACATGGTGTACTTAGATCTTTCTCATAAAGATCCGAAAGAACTAGATATTAAACTTGGTGGAATTATTGAAATCTATGAGAAGTTTACAGGTGATGATCCTCGTAAACTACCAATGAAAATCTTCCCAGCAGTTCACTATTCAATGGGCGGGTTATGGGTTGATTATAAGCAGATGACAAGTATTCCAGGTTTATTTGCGGCAGGTGAGTGTGATTATTCTATGCACGGTGGTAACCGCCTTGGTGCGAACTCACTATTATCAGCAATTTACGGTGGTATGGTAGCAGGACCGAACGCGATTGAGTATATGAAAGGTCTTTCTAAATCATCTGATGCTGTTTCATCTACTGTATATGAACAAAATGAATTAATCGAAACAGAGAAATTTAACAATATTTTAACGCTCGATGGTAACGAAAATGCGTATGTTCTTCATAAAGAGCTTGGAGAATGGATGACAGATAACGTTACAGTAGTTCGTGAAAATAAAAAGCTACTAGAAACTGATGCGAAAATTGAAGAGTTAATGGCTCGTTACAAACGCATTAACATTAACGATACAGCGAGATGGAGTAACCAAGGTGCTTCATTTACACGCCAACTTGCAAATATGTTTGAGTTAGCACGTGTCATTACAATTGGCGCATATAACCGTAATGAAAGCCGCGGAGCGCATTACAAACCTGAATTCCCAAATCGTGATGATGCAAACTTCTTAAAAACTACGATGGCGAAATTTGAAGGAGAAGGAAATGCACCAGCATTCCATTACGAAGAAGTGGATGTTTCATTAATTAAACCACGTAAACGTGACTATTCCTCAAAACATGATGTAGCTGCTAAGGGTGAAGAGAAGGGGGATAAGCAACATGTCTGAGAAAACAATCCGCCTCATCATTACGAGACAAGATGGACCAGATGCACAAGAGTTTGACCAAGAGTTTGAAATTCCATATCGTCCAAATATGAACATTATTTCGGCACTAATGGAAATTCGTCGTAATCCTGTTGATTCAAAAGGAAACCAGACGACTCCGATTGCATGGGATATGAACTGTTTAGAGGAAGTATGTGGCGCATGTTCGATGGTGATTAACGGAAAACCACGTCAATCATGTACAGCTCTTATTGATCAGTTAGAACAACCAATTCGTTTAAAGCCGATGAAGACATTCCCAGTTGTACGTGACTTACAAGTTGACCGTAGTCGCATGTTTAACGCTCTAAAACGCGTTAAAGCTTGGATTCCAATTGATGGTACGTATGACTTGGGACCAGGACCTAGAATGCCTGAGAAGAAACGTCAATGGGCTTATGAGCTTTCAAAATGTATGACATGTGGTGTTTGCTTAGAATCATGTCCAAACGTAAATAGTAAATCTGACTTTATTGGACCAGCACCGTTATCACAAGCTCGTTTATTCAACTCACATCCAACGGGTGAAATGCATAAAGCAGATCGCTTACGTGCAATTATGGGAGATGGAGGGCTTGCAAACTGTGGTAACTCTCAAAACTGTGTACAATCATGTCCAAAGGGTATCCCATTAACAACTTCAATTGCGGCATTAAACCGTGATACAACAATTCAATCGTTCAAAGATTTCTTTGGTAGCGACAATAACTATTAATAAATATTGCCTCTTCATGTAGAAGAGGCAATATTTATAACTTTATTTTTCTGTTTATTCTGTTTATTATGAGGCGAAAAGGAGAGGGAACAATGAAGAGGATTTCTTATATTGAAGACTTTGAGCAATGGGAAAGTGGTTTTTCATTCTACAATCCTGTAAAAGTTCGTTTTGGTGAAGTAGATATGTTTGGACATGTAAATAATGTCGTTGCCTTTACTTATTTTGAAGAAGCACGTATCGCATTGTTTAAAGAACTTGGATTTATGCAAGAATGGACGCATGAATCTTCAGAAACAATGATCGTTGTTGCAGATTTACAATGCAATTTTATTAAGCAAATATATTTTGATGAACAGTTGAAGGTGTATGTAAAAGCGGGAGCGGTTGGGAATTCTTCTTTAGATTTGCATTATATGGTGAAGAATGCAGAAGGAGAAGTTTGTTTAGTTGGTCGTGGAATGATGGTTCAAGCATCGAAAAAAACAGGAAAAGGCGAACCGTGGCCTGGAGAGTGGAAGAAAAAATTACTACAATGATAGAGTGAAAGAAAAATAAGAGAGCAATTTGCTCTCTTATTTTTTGTCTTTCATTGCTTCTTCTAATGTTAAATGATGTTTATATATGTATGTAGCGTATGGATTACCGACGTAGCGCAAATGCCAAGGTTCATATGCATATTCTGTTGTTTCTGTTTTATCTTCTAAATAACGAATGACAAAGCCAAATTCATGAGCATGTTCTGCAACCCATTTTCCTTCGGCTGTCTCTCCGAAGATAGGCTCTAATTGGAATTTAGCAGATTTTGAACTAATATCCATTGCTAAACCAGTTTGATGTTCACTCGTACCAGGAATGGCACTTACTGAATTAGCTTCAGCTTTTCCTTGACGTCTAACGTATGTATCATGTAATGATTTTTGGCGTTTGTATGAACGATAACCAGATACAGCTGTAAGTTCAAGTCCTTCTTTCTTTGCCGCTTCAAACATATTTTCAAGCGCATCTGCAGCATCTTTGCGCAGCAATGTTTTTTCTTTATCTTTTGGACTAGTAAATGGTACGTTCGGTCTTGTTAAGTCTTCAGGTGTGTATCCATCTGGTAGTTTTCGATGTTTATTAACTAAGACAAGATTAGACTCTGGATTTGTTACAACGGAAAAATCATTGTCTAGTTTCTTTGCATTATGATCAGCTTTTGGAAAAGCAGGAATCTCTTCTTTTTGGTGATTACTATGCTGTTGATTTTCGACAGCTTTCGCCTCGTTTTGCAGTGGTGATTTAGAACTAAAGTAAGCGAAAGAAGTGATACCGATTACAATAGTAGTGGCAGAAATAATGATTATCTTTTTCATGATGCCTTGTAATCACAGTCCTTTCTTAATAAAATATGTATCGTTTTTTATTATAAATCTAGTTTACAGAAAAAGAAATATAAGAGTCGTAACGTAATAGAAATGCAAAGAAAATGTCAGAAAATGTGTGAAATTGTAGTATTTTTTCATATAATTCATTTCTTATCTTTCATGAAATTCATTTTTTATGTAATATATATACATAAGAAGATGTAGCGATTATCGAGAATGAAGAACTTCTTGTATAGACTAGGAGTGAATGGGAATGGATTTTGCAACACTTATTGGACTCATTTTAGGAGTAGTGGCGGTAGTAGTAGGGATGGTCGTCAAGGGCGCTGACGTAAATGCCTTATTGAATCCTGCCGCAGCATTAATTATTTTTATCGGTACATTTGCTGCAGTATGTATAGCATTTCCGATGAATCAACTAAAAAGGGTTCCAAAATTATTTAAAGTTCTTTTTGGTTCAAATAAAAAGGATTTAAGTTATGAACAGTTGCTAGAATTATTTGTTCATTGGACATCAGAAAGTAGAAAATACGGTATTTTGTCTTTAGAGCAACAATTAGATAAAATTCAAGATGAATTTCTTTTGCGTGGTATGAAATTTGTGATTGATGGCGTATCCGCAGAAGATTTAGAGCAGATTTTAGAAGCTGAATTAGAAGCAATTGAAGAAAGGCATGCAAAAGGAGCGGCAATTTTTTCCCAAGCTGGTACATATGCACCGACATTAGGGGTTTTAGGTGCTGTTATTGGTCTTGTAGCTGCACTTGGCAATTTAACTGATATTGAAAAGTTAGGTCACGCTATTTCGGGTGCGTTTATTGCAACGATTTTTGGTATTTTTTCAGGCTATGTATTATGGCATCCATTTGCAAATAAATTAAAGCAAAAATCTGCAGCTGAATTAGAGAAAAAACGTTTAATTATTGATTGTTTATTAATGTTACAAGAGGGTACATATCCGTTTATTATGAAGAACCGCATTTTAGGTGCACTTTCTGCAACTGAGCGTAAAAAGCTAGAAAAAGGAGCAGAAAAAAATGCGGAGTAAGAAAAATAGAAGAGGCAAAAAGAAAAAACATGATGAGCATATCGACGAAACTTGGTTAATCCCTTATTCTGATATGTTAACGTTGTTATTTGCATTGTTTATCGTTTTATTCGCAATGAGTAGTATAGATGCTGCGAAGTTCAAACAGATGGCGGTAGCGTTTCGAAGTGAACTAGCAGGTGGAACAGGAAATAAAGAATTTTTGAGTGATCAGAAGCCGAATGAAGAGAAAGAGTTATCGGCAAGTAGCCTTGAGGCAGAACAAGCAAAAAAACAAGAAGAAGCTAGAGCGAAAGAAAAAAAAGAGATGGATGAATTGAAAGCATTACAAAAAAAGATTGATCAATATATTAATGAGAAACAATTATCCTCTTCTTTTCAAACTAAATTAACTGAAAAGGGATTAATGGTGACAATATTAGAGAATATACTGTTTGATTCGGGGAAAGCAGATGTGAAATTAGAATCTTTAGGGATTGCAAAAGAGATGTCTAGCTTACTTGTTTCAGCGTCACCTCGTGAAATTACAGTATCGGGTCATACGGATAATGTCCCTATTGCCAATGCGCAGTTTGCGTCAAACTGGGAATTAAGTACGCAGCGGGCAGTTAATTTTATGCAAGTATTACTGCAAAATAAAGAATTACAACCAGAAAAATTTAGTGCGATTGGTTACGGAGAATACCGTTCGATTGCTCCAAACGATACACAAGAAGGAAAGGCAAAGAATAGACGTGTGGAAGTATTTATCTTGCCTTTAACAGAGAAAGTAAAATAAAAGAGGATGGCGAATGCCATCCTCTTTATTTTGCATCAAATGATTTTAAGTGGTCGCGACGGATTTTATCTTTTTCTGCATCTGATTTTTTGAAATCATAATCATATAAAGCGCCTTCCCAATCACCATACATCGGATTCGGGAAAATAATAAATTTCTCACCAAATTGTGCTTTTGAATCTGCGACTGCTTGATTGCGATCGTTTACAGACTTTCCATCAAAACCAGTGAAATCAGATAAGTTATCGCCGAAGAATAAGACGATATCATGTGTTTGCGAAACGAGTTCACGGCGTTTTTCTTTTCCTTTTTCTTTCGGATCTTGTAGTAATATATGTTCTTTCGTTGCTTGAGGAGCACCTACACGCTCAAGATTTTTAATTGTTGCATCTAGTTGGTTCGTTTTACGATTTGAGATGTAGTAAATATCTACACCTTTAGATTCGGTATATTTTAAGAAATCAATTGCGCCTGGAAGGGCTTCAGCTTCAGCCTTATTAATCCAGTCATCCCATTTGTAAGGATAGCCTTTTCCTGTCTTTACACTCATTGCTTGATGAGGACTGTTATCTAAAACCGTTTCATCTAAATCCAGTACGATAGCAGGTTTTTTCTCTGTCCCTTTTGCAAGAATTGCATCGAGCTTTAATTGACCGATATTGTATCCTTGGTAGTAAAGTGCTTTCGTCTCACCAGCTGTTTGATACCATAAATCAGCCATTAATTGCTGGTCTGTTAATTTTGCCTTCTCTTCTTTCGCCACAGTTTTCTCTTGTGTTCCTGAACATGCTACAAGCGATGTAGATAGAACTGCTACAGATAATAAAGTGGTAATGCCCCTCTTCATCTTCATATGTATCCTCCTCGATGTTAGAAAATCAGTTAATATTATATATCGAAAAATAATATTTTTTGTATGAACATTTGCATATTGTCTTTTGTATATATAGTAGTATGTCCTATATTAGAAAGATGAGAAAAATGTTGGGAATCATTTTGACAATTTTTATTGTCGAAATGACAATTATAATTGACAAATAACATGATATTATTTACAATTTTAACTAAATAGAACAAATGATGGATTAAGGTGGTGCTACATATTAAAAGGATGAAGCGTAGTACTATATTTTATCCTATATAAACATAGTCTTTGAAAGAGAGTATGAATGATATTAAAGGGGAGGCTTTATACTTTGAGTTTACAAATTCAAAACTTAACGAAACTATTTGGGGAATCAAAAGCAGTTAACGGCTTGCAAATTTCGTTACCTAAAGGTGAAGTGCTAGGATTACTTGGGCGAAATGGTGCAGGGAAAACAACGACAATCAAAATGCTTCTCGGATTATTAACGCCTAATGAAGGATCTATTACATGGGATGGAAAATCATTTGGGACTAGTGGGGTAACAATTGGATATTTACCAGAAGAGAGAGGTTTATATACAAAAAGTAGAGTAATAGACCAGTTGCGATATTTTGGTAGATTAGAAGGAATGACGAAAAAAGAAGTAGATCTTGCTATTGATCACTGGTTAGATCGATTGGCAATACCGGAATATAAATTTAAAACGGCAGGAGAGCTTTCAAAAGGGAACCAGCAAAAAATCCAATTAATTGCTGCTCTTCTTCATAATCCTGAACTTCTCATTTTAGATGAACCGTTTAGCGGACTAGACCCAGTTAATGCTGGAATGTTAGCTAGCATTATTGAAGAACAAGTACAGAGCGGAAAGACCATTATTTTATCTAGTCATCGTATGGAACAAGTAGAGGCTTTTTGCCAACATGTATGTATTTTGAAAAAAGGCGAAGCAGTCGTAAAAGGCCAGTTAAGTGATATTAAAAAAGAATATGGTTTCCGTAATTTAACGATTGAAGATACAGAAGAGAATGAGAAGGGATTAGAAGCTATACATGTATCATATGAAAAACAACAAGGCCTTCTTTATGTGCAAGTACAAGATGATGCAGAAGCTCTAAAGATTTTGCAACAGTTGCAAGAACAAGGTGTTACCTTACGACAATTTAAAATGTTAGAGCCGACGTTAAACGAAATCTTTGTAGAGAGGGCGAAATAACGATGCGTAAATTTTCTCACGTATTTTCATTTTATTTTAGGGAATCATTTTTATCTAAAAGATCATTAATTACGAGTGCGATTTTGTTTTTAATTGTGTTTGGGATTTTTGCATTTAATCATTTTACTTCAAGTAATGATAAAAATAAGGATAAAGATAAAATTGCAGTTGTAGTAGAGAGTTCTACATATAAAATACAAAAAGAAGAGTTAAATAAGTTACTACCATCAGCTAAATTAACAATTGGTCTAAAAGAAGATTTTAATAAACTACATAAACAAGTAGAAGAAGGCGAGCTAGACGGTTTATTCCGTGTAACTGAAAAGAATGGAGTTCCAGAAGTTACGTATATGTTTAATGGGTTCCCTAGTGAAACAACTTCTACAATTATGGCTAGTTATTTAAAGGCGCAATATACGGCGGTAACAATTGCTACACATAATGTTTCACCGGAAATTGCACAACAATTGCAAACTGAAATCTCAGTGAAACAAGAAGCGATTAAAGATCGTTCTGCTTCTTTCGGAATTGCCTATTTCTTTACATTTGCTTTGTATATGTTTATTGTCATGTTCGGAAGCACAATTGCGATGAATATTGCTTCTGAAAAAGCTTCTCGCGTTATGGAGGTCATGATTCCGAAAGTAAAACCGCTTACGATGATGTATGCGAAAATTTTAGCGGTTGTTTCAACGGCGTTATTACAACTTGTCATATTGGCATGTGGTTACCTAGTTCCTTGGTTACTAGGATGGGTAGATTTAGAAAATGGTTCCTTATTTGGATTGCCAATTGATTTTACAAAGTTAGATGCACAAGTTATCGGTATGTTCCTCATTTATTTTGTTACAGGATATTTCCTCTATGCGATGATGTATGCAGCGGCTGGTGCGGTTGTTTCTAAGACTGAGGATTTACAAGGTGTAATGGTACCGGTGTCGATTTTAATAATGGCAGCATTTTTTATAAGTCTTAAATCGCTAGGTGATCCAAATAGTACGATTGTTGTTGTAAGTTCTTATGTTCCATTCTTTACCCCGATGGTCACATTCTCACGCTTTGTAGCTGGTGAGACGGGTATGTTAGAAATTACGATAACACTGCTAGTTCTTTTAACGACAATCGGCATATTAAGTGCTGTTACAAGCCGCATTTACGTAAACGGTGTAATGAATTACTCAGATAAAGTGAAATTTAAAGATTTAGCGAAGTTTATAAAGCGTCAATAATGAGAGAAAAGTATGATTTCTTATTGGAATCATGCTTTTTCTTTATGTATAAATTAAAAATAGTATATAATAATAAGAGTCGTCTTTTAATAGAATGAATACAAAGGAGGGTGTGCAGATGGGGATTAGTAGTCGTTTTACAGTAGGTGTTCATATGTTAACGTTACTTGCGATAGATCGAAACTCTCGCTGTACCTCTGAATGGATTGCTGGTAGTGTGAATACAAATCCAGTTGTGATTCGTCGCATTACAGGAATGTTGAAGAGAGCAGGACTTGTTGATGTACAAGCTGGTAAAGGTGGTACGACACTTGCTCGTGATTTAGAAGAAATTACATTACTTGATGTATATAAAGCAGTGGAAGTTGTAGAAGAAGGACAGCTATTTTCCTTCCATGAAAATCCCAACATTGAATGTCCAGTAGGAGCTAATATTCAATCAGTATTAGAAATTATTTTAATGCAAGCGCAAGAAGCGATGGAAAACGTACTTGCAAATGTAACGGTAGATCAATTAGTTACAAACTTAAAGTCTAAAATGAAAGAGTAAAAAAGCGAGCAACCTCATAATGAGGGCTCGCCTTTTTTTATTCAGAAATATTGAAAATTCTATTTTTCAGTATTTAAAATAAATTTACCAACAATAGCTGCTACGATACCACCAAGAATTGGTGCAACGATGAATACCCATAGTTGAGAAAGTGCTTCTCCGCCAGCGAATAAAGCTGGTGCGATACTACGAGCTGGGTTAACAGAAGTTCCAGTTAACGGAATTCCTAATAAGTGAACTAAAACTAATGTGAAACCAATTACTAATCCTGCTAGAGAAGAACTTCCTTTTTTACCTGTTACAGCAACGATAACTAATACGAATACGAAAGTTAAAATAAATTCAACTAGAAATGCTCCAGATAAACCAAGAGTTCCAAAACCATTTTGTCCTAAATTATCTAAAGGTGTTTTAGCAGAGCGTAAAATCGTTACTAAAGTTGCAGTTCCTAATAAACCACCTAAAATTTGAGCTAATACATAATAACAAAGTTCCATAGTGTTCATTCTTTTGTTGATGAACATAGCTACTGATACTGCTGGGTTAATGTGACATCCAGAAATTGTTCCGATGCTATATGCCATAGCCACAATAGATAGACCGAAAGCCATAGCGATTCCTAATGTTCCAATTCCTTCAATTCCGCCGCCAATGACAGCTACTCCAGTTCCGAATAATACAAGTACAAATGTACCAATAAATTCAGCGATTGCTTTTTTTAACATAATTTACCTCCTAATATTGCACATGAAACGTATTATAACATAGGTTTTAGTATAAACAGCTAATGAAATACTATTCTGATAAGGCGAAATAGGGGGACAATAAAAAAGAGTATGGTTCTTTGTTATAGAACCATACTCTTTTTTATGCTGTTTTTTTCTGTTTAACGACTGGAACAGAGCGGTTTAAAATGCTATTTGCAACCATTCCTAACATAATAATAATCATTCCAATTAGGGAAAGACCACCAGGGAATGAACCATTTAAGAAAACAATTTCGCCAAGTACGGTAAAGACCATCGTTCCAGCTTGTGTTGCTTCAACAGCTCCAAGTAGAGCGAGGTTATCTTTTGCTAAGTCAGTAGCAAAGAAAAATGTCATCGTTGCAATTACGCCAGAACATAATGCTAACAAAAAGCCTTGCAACATTTGACTTGATGTTGGAATACCAGTAGTAGAAAATCCGTATATACCAAGTAAAATTGTTATAGGAAGACTTCCGATTGCCATTCCTAATACGCGTTGAAACGTATCGAGACGCCCGCCAACAAGTTCCATCATTTTTCGGTTGCCGAATGGATATAAGAAGGCTGCTACTACGACAGGTAAAAATCCTGAAATAAACTGAGTCATTGTAATATGACCTGCTGCAGTTGCTTGCATACAAATTACACCAAGTAAAATAAATAATGCAACATATAAACTGCGAAGTGGAATTTTTCCACGTACAAGTTTTGTGCCTGATTTCGTTTCTATTTTAATGAAGAATAATGGGGATAAAAGTAACCCTGCTAATATCGTAACTTGCCAAGTTCCAGCAACGAGCCAAGCTGGAGAAAAGACAGCTGCAAAACTTAATAAAGAATAGAAACCAATACCAGCAACAGAACCCCATCCGATCCACGCTAATGGATGTTTCTTTAATTCTTCCCATAAGCCTCTTAAGTTTTTGCGAAATAAAACGATAAGGAATAAAATAGGGAGAGCAAATAAAAAACGGAAGGAAGCTGTCCAGGCCCAGCTCGTTCCAGATACATTCATCGCTCGATTAATAATAAAGGTTGCGGAAAAAAAGGCTGATGATAAAAGGCCTAATAAAATTGCGCGCATAAAGTATTGCACTCCTTTCGGAATTTGATGATTATGTATAGTATAATATACTTTAAAAAGATAAAAGTAAACTATTTTATACTTTAAGGTGGTTTTATAGATGAAAGAACATGAAGATATGCAAACGAAAGAAGTCATTCAGCAAGTAGGTCAGCTATTAAGACAAATTCGAAATGAACAAAAATTAAGTTTAGAAGAATTAGCCCAAAAAACAGGAGTTAGTAAAT
This sequence comes from Bacillus sp. BML-BC051, assembly GCF_019656175.1. Lineage (NCBI taxonomy): Bacteria > Bacillati > Bacillota > Bacilli > Caryophanales > Bacillaceae > Bacillus > Bacillus sp. BML-BC051. The sequence continues at coordinate 81,750 of NZ_BPLI01000011.1, read as the reverse complement.
TAACATTAGGAAAGATTGAGAGAGGAGAAACGAATCCGACGTTAGCTGTCATTTGGAAAATAACGAAGGGGTTATCGATTCCTTTATCGAGATTGATGGTTGTTGGAGAACCTGTAGCTGTTGCGCGCTGCGGAGAAGGATTTGCAGTAGATGCAGGACAAGCATGGCATTTAGAAACGATGTTCCGTTATACGAAAGAAACGGGGATGGAAATGCACCGTGCTTGTTTAAGATCGAATAGTATATATGAGCCGGAAGCTCATCATGAAGGTGCTATTGAGCTTGTAACAGTAATGAAAGGGAAAGTATCGATTCAAGTAGAAAGCGATGTATACGAATTAAATGAGTTTGACTCTATTCAATTTGAAGCGAATAAGAAACATAGTTATAGAAATGAAGAAGATGAAGTTGCAGTATTGCATTTAACGATGAAATATTCTTCATAAAAAAATCACCTATAGAATTCTATAGGTGATTTTTCATATTTTGATTAAGTATATGCAGGATGCCACTAGTACGAACGTGGCATAAGTAATAAACAAATGAAATAAACTAAAAAACCAGTCCCAAAACATAAAACAGCAATGACCCAAAGTATGCGAATGAGGGTAGAGCTAATATCAAAATATTCCCCTAAACCACCGCATATACCAAATAGCATTTTATCAGTTTCGGATTTACATAACCTTTTTGACATCTTCCAATCCACTCCTTTTTTAGCAAGCTATATACTTCTATTCTATATGGAAATTTATGAGAAGACTATGCGGTTGTATTACATTTTTTTTAGGGAACAGTCGTATTAATTGTCTTAATTTTCAGTTGATATTAAAATTATAGTAAGAGGTATGAGGTAACTTTTAATAAAGGGTGGGGGAATAGAGATGATGGTATATTGGTTGACTAATGTAATGCTTGAATCGGGATATACATATGAAGAGGGGAGAATTTCCCAAACAGAAACAGAGTTATGTAGTTTACTCATTGAAGATGGACGAATTAAAAAAATAATAGCAGGGGCTGTTCAAGAGGAAGGGGTACTAATTCTTGATGCTAATCGTTTATTAATTTTGCCTGCTTTCGAAGAGATGCATATTCACATTGATAAAACCTATTATAGTGGCCCTTGGAAGGCATGTATGCCAGCAGAGAATATTTTCACGCGTTTTAATGAAGAAGAAAAAATTTTGCCGAAGCAATTAGCAACTGCTCAAGATAGGGCGGAAAATATGTTAGCGTTATTGCTTCGAAATGGTGCAACGAATATAAGAACGCATTGTAATGTTGATCCGGTAATTGGACTTGGTAATTTGGAGGCGACGTTAGCGGCGTTGGAAACATATAAAAATCAGGTTTCTGGTAGAATTGTTGCTTTTCCGCAACATGGATTATTGCGCAGTAATTCTGTGCAACTTGTGAAAGATGCGATGCGTATGGGGGCGAATCTAGTCGGTGGAGTAGATCCAGCTACAGTGGATAATGATATTGAAAAATCATTACATACCATTATGGATATCGCAGTAGAATTTAATGCGGATGTTGATATTCATCTGCATGATGCGAATAATCTTGGAACGTTTACGATGAAGAGATTGGCAAGTCTAACAGACGAAGCGGGATGGCAAGGTCGCGTAACAATTAGTCATGCGCTTGGACTTGGTGGTGTTACGGATAAAGAAGCTGAAGAAGTGGCGGAAAGACTAGCTGCTTTAAACATTGATATTACTTCAACCGTGCCAATTGGGAAACAAGTAATCCCGATTCCGTTATTAGATAAAAAAGGTGTGAAAGTTTCGTTAGGAAATGATAGTATTACTGATCATTGGTCACCGTTTGGAACAGGTGATATGCTGCAAAAGGCAAATCGATTGGCAGAACGTTTTGGGTGGAGTGATGAAAGGTCTTTAGGAAAAGCCCTTCGCTTTATTACGGGAGGAAAAGAAACGTTAAACAATGAGGGGAAGCGAGTATGGCCGAATGTAGGAGATGAAGCGAGTTTTGTTTTGACAAATGCAATATGCGTCGCTGAAGCAGTAGCGCGTCAAACAGAGAAGCGTTTCGTTGTACATAAAGGAAATATTGTTGTTGGTAGTTTGAATGAGGTGGAATTAAATAATCTTGTGTAAAAGAATCGTTTGAATGTTTTGAGGAGGGTTCTAATTGTGAGTGTAGAACTCTTCTTTTTTATGCTTACAATATATTTCTTATAGGTTAGCTAGGAAGGATGAAAAAGTTGGACAATCAACATAACCAAAATCATATTATGGGAACTTTGCAATGGTTTATATTTTTATTAGCGAATTCAATCGCATTACCAATTGTCGTTGGCGGATTATTTCATCTTACGACGGAAGAAATATTTTATTTAATGCAGCGTACATTCTTTGTAGTTGGTATATCTTCTTTTTTACAAGGTTGGCTTGGACATAGACTACCAATTGCGGATGGACCAGCTGGATCCTGGGTTGGGGTATTTACTGTACTTGCCTACGCAACTGTCGGGCAAGATCAATTACATAGTACGTTGCAAATTTTAGAATTAGGAATGATAATTTCCGGTGTTGTTTTAATAGGATTAGGAATCACTGGTTTTATCGGACGTATTTTATTTTTATTTACGCCGCTTGTGACAGGGACGTTTTTACTTTTATTATGTTTACAATTAAGTGGTGTATTTCTAAAAGGAATGCTAGGAATTACTGCTACCGTTTCTCAAATCGATGGATTTACAGCGATAATTGCGTTTAGTATATTTCTTTTCGTTATTATACTATCTAACTTCGGAAAAGGTTTTGTCAAAAGTTATGCGGTTTTAATAGGATTAATTAGTGGGTGGATTCTTTTTCTAATTGCAGGAAAAGTGACGATTCCATCTCAAGTAACTCATTTTGTGCAACTTCCACAAATATTTGCTTGGGGACTTCCGAAATGGAATACAGGTATGGCTGTATCAAGTTTCGTTATGGTATGTATTTTAGTTTCTAATACAGTGGCAGCTATTATAGCGATTAATCAAGCTACCATTCAAAAAGGGACTATTGAACAGAAACAGTTGAAGGATGGTACATGGGTTGGAGGGATCTCGCATATCATTTCTTCTGTATTTTCAACTGTAGGTGTCGTGCCATTACCAGCGACGGCAGGGTTTATACGTTTAACGAAACAAAAGTATATACAATCGTTCTTACTAGCATGTATGTTACTAGTCGTAATGTCGCTGTTTCCAAGTATTATTCGTTACTTAGCATCGTTGCCATCCGCTGTCGCATCTACAGTTTTAATGGCTTCGTTCGTACAGCTAATTGGAATTGGATTTCATAATATAAAACAAGTGCCAATGAGCGAAAGGAATGTAACGATTTTAGGAGTTGCTGTATTATTTGGAAGCGGTGTTATGTTTTTACCGTCTGGAGCACTCCAATCACTGCCGTCTGTGATGCAATATATATTCGGAAATGGTTTGTTCGTAGGTACAGTTGTCAGCATATTACTAGAACAAATATGGCGTACTGAAAAGTGAGTGGATACAAAGAGTGTCTGCACTGTATAAAAGTCTAAAATAACATGTGAAATAAAGCCCATTTTCATTCACCACCCGCACATTTCGTTCATACAATATCTTGACTAAATAAACACCCAACTTACACACACACGGCTCTGGCTTAAGCAAGGAGGGTTATACCAGTTGAAGGAAAAAGCGTATCAATCTAAACCGTTACTCACAAAGAGAGAGAGAGAAGTATTTGAATTACTGGTTCAAGATAAAACAACGAAGGAAATTGCAGGTGAACTTTTTATCAGTGAAAAAACAGTACGCAACCACATCTCAAATGTGATGTGTAGGGTTTGCAAAAATACATGTACTGGAAACAGAAAAAAATGTATTGTATATAATATACGGAATTATCGAAATAAAAGGAGTGATATAATATGCATGCTAAATATTTGTATTATCCAACAATGTCCCTTCCAAATACACAATGGTTAAAAAGAGTTCTACTTTATTCAGATGAGATAGCTTCAATTGTTCCTTATGAGCTTCAAAGAAACGTAAATTATGATTTTGAACTATTGAAGGATTATGAAGAGTTTAAGATGTTAAGTCCTGAGTCACATCTTTGGGATGAAGAATTTGAAAAAGAAGTTGCAGACCACTTTAATTCTAATGAGTATAAAGAGATTATGAAAAAATCAAAACACCATCGAGATATTGATATTCATGAGACAAAAGTATCATATGCTATGAAAGAATTGCTACAAACGCACCAAATACAAATTGAAAGCGGAGATTGGTATAAAGTTCCTAAAAGGGTTGCTGACAGCTATATGGGTATATTAGCAAAGTATATGGGCAGATATCATGGGTACATACCTACAACAGATAAAATAATAAATGAAACTTTAATTTATTCTACACAAGATAGTCATGTTGGACTAGTTGCTGGGCAAATTAGATTACTGAACTGTCTCCCTGTACCGTCAAGTGAAGCATCTTTTGAAGAGATTCTTTCATTTAAAAAAGAAAGAAGAGAAGAGTTGCTAGCTTTTAGACAAACATTATCTAAGAGGATACAGGACTTAAGTCAGTGTGAGAATCCAGATGAATGTCATTTTCTTTTAACAGATTTTAAAGGAGAAATGGAACTGGAATTACTTAAAATACAGAGGCTTTTAAATGAAAATCGCATTAGCTTTAGGTTAGAAAGTATGAAGTCCTTACTTGAAGTGAAAAATCCACTTTTATGGACATCGATAGGGGCTTTATTATCAAGCAATAATTCTCAACCATATAGTGTGTTAGCAGCAGGCTTATTAGTAGTTAGTTATCAATATATAAAGTCAAGATCGGAGGCAAGAACGAATTTAACTAATTCACCTTATGCATACATTTTTCATGCCCAAAGTCAACTTGGGAAACGAAAGGGTAATGTTTAGTTAAAAATAGAATATATAAATGAAATGGAAAAAAGTTTCCGATATTTACAAAGTATTTCATTTTAAATTACTCAAAAGAGAACCTCCTGATTAATTAGGAGATTCCCTTTTGAATAATTATAGAGAGTGTGTCTGTGGTCTAGAGGGATTTATGTATTCTTTTGTAATCCTACGCCAAAGGTGTGATGCGAATAAATCAGGTAGTGCAATCATAGTTTGGTTGAATTTAATTGAAAACTCAGAATCCACTTCTCGTAAAGTTTGTGTAATCACAGCAGCTTCCATTGGAGTATCTAATTGTACAAATGAACTTAATTTCATATAGTGTTCTTCTTCAGTATTGTTTTCATAATCTGCTGTTTCTACTATACCTGTAGCAACACCTCTTGCGATAATTCCTTTTCCATTGCTGTATAAAAAAACTAAGTCATTTGGGCGAATAAGGCTAATGTAGTGCTTCCAAGGTGAATAGTATGCTGCACATTTTTCTTGTTGAAGCATTTGTTGTTCGCAATTTTGGTTATGGGTAAGATTGGTATTAATAATATAGGCATTTCGCATTTTGTCTTCTCTCCTCTTTCTTTAGTTAACTATAATTAATTATATAATATATGGTTAATGGTGCGGAAGTTTGGATATATAAGATGTGGGTTTTATGCCTTGTCAATATCGATGGAATAGGTTGTTATATAGGGCTTTTACTAAAATGTCTATTAGATTATAATAAAGAAAGACATTTTCTAAAGTGATAAATGGATGTTTGTGAATTATTATATATGTATGGATAGATAGAATACTAAATGTAATAATTTCACTAGAAATGAACTTTTTGGACGGGAGAAATATCCTATGAACAGCATTAAATTAGAAGGCTTAGAAGGTTTAAAGACTTTGAAAAAAGAATTAGAGCAAGAACAAAGTAAACTTAGCCAATATGAGCAACATCCTCAGTATAATTTGATTAAAAAAGCTCGAAATAAGGAAAAACTAACAGTAGAGGAACAAATCTCCTATTTGAAGTTTAAAGGAATAACTTTTGATCATACAAGTGAACTTGAAGCTAAAACTCATTTAGCTGAAAACTCATATTATTATAAGATTACAGCTTATAGGAAGAATTTTTTAAAAAATACTGAGAATAAATACCGAAATTTGGATTTTGCTAATCTCAAAGATTTAGCCGTTATAGATATGCATTTAAGGTATTTATTATTAAAATTATCATTGGATATCGAACATGCTATAAAAACTAAATTGATGAATCTCATTACAGCTAGTGATGAAGATGGATATATGATCGTTGAAGAATATAATGATTATCAATATAACAGTATTAATGATTCCAAATTGACTTCTGAGCAAAAAAAACAGCGTAAGGATAACTATGTTCATTCTTCAGTAAATATTTTAAAGGGTTCTGAAAATCCACAAGGATACCATAGAGATTTATATGAGAAACATAATAATCAGCCTTCTATATGGGTTTTAATAGAGTTGATGTCCTATGGTCAGGTAGCAAGCTTTATTAAATTTTATGTGGAAAGAAAAAAGTTTGGATATAAAGAGCTAAAAAATGCAAGTGATTTTATGCATTTCTCCAAAAATATCCGTGATTCTGCAGCGCATAGTAGGCCTGTACTTCTAAATATTATTGAACCATTACAGTTTACTGGACGTCCTTACCCAAAACAAAAATTAAAGCAATATCTTTTTGATGCGAGAATTCCCAAGCGACTTGTAAATACTTATTTAACGAATGTTAAAACACACGATCTTTGTACGTTGCTTTATCTACATGATAATTATGTAAAAGGGTCTAGAGCACGCGAAGAGCGTAAGAAGGAATTGATTAATTTGTTTCAAAGAGCAAGACGAGAAAAAAAATTATACAAAGAATCGCAAGAGTTAGGAGAAATTTTGTTGATTCTCGGTACTTTAATTCGTAGATATAACTATTGACCTTATGTGGAAACAATGGTATATTGTTAGCAGATGAAAGACCCTTCCGAAAGGTCGTCATGTGTCGGGGTAATAGCTTACACTTGATTAAAGGAAAAAATACCTAAAACAAGCATTTCGTGAGTGTTTGTTTTAGGTATTTTTATTTTGCTTACAATTAAGGAATTCGTTACTATATTTGTAATCAATAACAGTAGTAAATCCCTATAGTGGGGTTATTTTTATTTTATTTAAGACCTTTAAAACTTATATATGTACTGATTACACCTATAAAAGTCTGTGTTATTACAAAGGCTACTGAAACCCAAGTTAATACCAATAATCGTTTATTTAATTTAGATACTTTTTCTTTTTGCTCTACATCTGTTATACATTCTATTAATTTGTACAAACTTGCTTCGTAATGAAGCATCTGTTCATATAGTACTTTAATGTTATATGTTCGATCTTGTATTTTAAATTCTTCTATTACATCTAATTTTGAGGTGTTTTCTTTAGATTTCAGTTGATAAGTGACATACTTATCAGATTCTATACTTATTCTTTCGATATTTTTGGATTTAAAAGAAATGAAGAATGCACTGAATTTTACGAGTTCGGATGTAACAGATGCAGTAGGTGAAGCCATCATTTTAAGTCTACTTTGATAAATAGATATTTCCTCTAAGTATTGTTCGTTTATTCTTTCGAATATTTTTGTTGTTCTTTCCTCAATATCAGCATTTAAAGATAGATATTCATGAATAGCCCTATAGATATCTTCTATTTCATGTTCAGTTACATATTGACCATATATTTCTTGCTGGTTAATAACTCCAGATGGCTGATTTTTAAAACCCATTTCCCTTTCTAAACTTTGAAACCTTGTATTTAAGCCATTGATTTTTAGAAAGTGATTTTCCCACCATACTTTTTCTAGAAACCCATTATCCTCTATGTATTGCTTGATTTCGTTTAATCTCAATAAATTTTCTCTACATTTCTGTAAGGGAATGAAAAAATCCGTTTCTACATTATAAATTTCTGAAAATTCTTGAACTGTATTCTTGTGTTTTTTTGGGCTCTTCTCTTTGAATCCAGTTGATGGTTCTACCCCTTGTCTCCCCACATTTCCATCTCCTCTAATAAATAATGAACTTCTAGAGATATTATAATACAATTCAATGAAACTTTGAGCTATTTAAATAAAAGTAATTACATTGCTTTGCTTGATAAAGTGTTTCAATCCAATCACATATAGAAATATCCCCTTGGTCATCCTTAAATTGTACATTTAGAAATGAAGGTAATAATTTGAAATCCCCGTCTGCTAACTTAAACCAGTTCAACCTGAACATTCCTTTCTTAGCTATTTTTATTTTATGAAAGTAATATATCATCTTTTTTCATGTATTACACCGTTGTTTTGGAATCATTTTTTTATTGGTAAAATAGGGTTTGAGATTAATTTAAGTTCAAATGATTATTATACAGGTAACAAAATACTAATACTCATGCAAAATATTGAATTATGAATTGAATTAGAATGATAAATAAGCTGTGTTTGTTATTCAGGAAAGATAGTGGTATGAGTGATATTCTATGATTAAAAAAGTGTTTCTATCTAAACTAGGTAATATTTAAAACTTTGATTCTTTTAAAAGAAATAGGGTTGTCCTTAAAATCAATTCGCATATATTTGAGTGAGGTGATGTTGTGTGGTTCGAAAAACATCTCCACTTAAAATTGGAAAAGAAACTTTTGGAGGACAAAAAGTAGAAGAGGCGTTCTTGAAAGCTTTGCAAGAATTCTTTGAAACACAGCAAGGAGAAAAATCTTCTAATTAAAAATTAGGAGATTTTTCTTTTCCATAAGTTGTGATTGAACGTTATTTTTGAATTGATTTATAGACCCAAACAAATTTCTCACCAACATAAGAATTCCAATCTTTCCATTCAAAAGGTAATGGTGAAGCCTCATGATAATACAAGTGATAAAAGAAGCTTAACCATCTAAAAGACCAGTGGTCGATTTCTAAAGAGTGATATAAATCGCGTGGGATTGGAAAAGCATGATTATTTTTAATGAACCCTTTTGTTTCCGAGAAGTATAAATCAAATTGCGTATCTTTTGGGATAGTATTTAAATCCTCTCTGTAATAAATGAATCCATTTCGTTTTTGATCTTCTAAAAATCTAATAATGACGTCGGAGCTTGTTACTCCTAATTTTTGAACACATTCTGTAAGTGAAAGAGAATCCATTGTTTTTCCTCCTATACATATGAAAAAGGGAAGCTATATAAATATAGTTTCCCTTTTTGTGTGGTTTTATTCATATTAATGAAATTTATTCATAGAAATGAATAGTGGATAGACAAACTGTTCAAAATAAGAACAGAATAGCCTTAGGAAGAAGGGTATAATTCTAAACCTTTCTCGACATGGGCAATAAAGTAATTTGCTAATTCTGGGGTTGTGTTATGAACTTGTTGTAACACTTGGCGTAATCGTTGTAAACGAAAATCAAGTTCATGATGTTGTGAATCTGTTTCCTGGGTGAGAGCAGGAAACAGATTCAACTCTTCTTGCAATTTCTGCAGTAAATCTAATGTGATGGTATCGGTTTTTGCTGTTTCTAAATTACTGAGATATCCTGGTGAAACATTTAGCTTTGCGGCGAATTTGTTCAATGTAATATGTTTGTGTTTGCGTAATGTACGAATTGTTTGCCCAAGATGTTGTAACAAAGAAAAATTTCCTTACTTATGTTTGATAAAACAAATGTTTCTTTAGGGCAGTGTATGATGTAAGTCAAAAAAACAGACTATGAATAAAATTTATTACAATGAATAGAAGAAATTACGAGGGGTTTCAATATATGGATTACATTAATAAGACCTTGTTCTCAAGAGGATGAAGTCTTATTTTCTATTTTTCTTATTACGTTTGTATAGTTATATCTTTCTTATTACATTCATAAAGTAACTAGAGGAATGAGGTGTAACATGAAAAATTGGCTCAATGTTGAAGAAGCAATGGCGTTTTTGGAGGAGCATTATATTTATGTCAGTTATAAAACATTTACGAGTTGGTTGCGTAATGGAGAAATTCCAGCAATAGCATCTGATAATCGTAAGGAGGGATGGGCAATTAGAAAAGAAGATATATTTGCGTTTGCTGATAAAAAACGACCAGGTTTGAGGGGGATACTGGAGGGATATCACGGCTTAGTGGAAGACATGGAAAAAGTGAAGCAGCAAGTAAAAGTATTAATGGAAAATGAATGTGATGTAGGCTCGATAGATAAGGAGGGGATACTTAATTCTTCATCAGCAGAATTTGGAGTTCATAACGATGTGATTGAATTTTTATATGAATTTATAGAGGTGCTATCAGATGAATTGCAGGAGGTAAAGAAACAAAACGAATGGATGAATCAAGCGTATGAGCAATTGGTGGGAGACTGTAATTTTTTATATGAAGAATTGAAAATGCATCATGAAAATGATGAGGAATTAATAGTAGCTAAAGATGAGGAGGTTATTGGAAAAGAGGAAGTCGCTAAGATAGACGAAGAAACATTTTTTGAATTAGTACAGGTTCAATGGGAAAAGAAGTTCCCTAATGAAATATTTTGCTTAGGACAAGAAGAAATAAAAGAACTATACACAATATTTTATAAGAAACTATACCAGAATGGTGGTGATGAAGAATTAGCAATTATAAAACAAGGAGATGTTTATATTTGTCCTGTTAGTCAAAAGGAATATAAACATATTAATCGAATTTATAATCCTGTGATTCGTAGGGTATTAGATAATACGCAAGGGAAGATTTTAAAAAAGCAACATATAATTTCGCCAGAAAATGTGTTGTAGGGAGATAGGGGATTTAGTGAGAAGAATAGTAAACAGTAAGTATAATGTGAGCGAAACAAAATAACGAAGGTACACTGTCTTTTGAAAAAGTAGTGTACCTTCGTTATTTTTATTGAATTAATTGAAGATCATTGATAAGAAAATCTTGTTTTTCGTAAGAATGGGGTGTATATAAAACATCCATCCGATTATATCGATTCCAGTTTTGAAATAAGTGACCATGCGAATAAGCATAGGCTCGCTTTTTTGAAAAAAAGAATTCAACATGTTCTTTATTTTTCCCAAAGCAGGAGTGTCCACATGCAAATATGTTTTTGCTTCGAAAAGAAGGTTTTGGATGTCCGTTTCCATAGGGCTCAAGTGCCATCAAATCATCAAATAAATGATTCGGAAAGTTATAGATTGGGAATTCACTTATAAAATATGAAGTTGGCTGGGACGTATTTTGTTGTTGTGCTGCTTCTTGCATGCACTCTCTAAACTGTTGGATGTGTGATTCTTCTGGAGCAATAGATAATCCAGCCGCAGCAGCATGTCCTCCGAATTTTTTCAATAGTTCACTGCAAGATTGAATAGCTTGTATAATTGAAAACTTACTGCCATTTCCGCTTCTTGCAGAGCCTATTCCATCTTGGGTAAGTACAATTGTGGGCCTTTTATAATGGCTAGAGATTTTAGAAGCTAGTATGCCAATAATACCTTTGTGAAAATCTCCTTGTACAACGAGTAATGAATCTTTTTCTAATGATTGTTGTGCAATGATTTCAGATGCTAATTTGAACTGCTCAGTAGTTAATTGCTTGCGCTTGTTATTTAAATTTATAAGCAGTTTAACATCTTCTGCTGTTGGTTCTGCTTTTTGGAGGATAGCTGCACCGATGTTAGGGTCAGATATCCGTCCGCAGGAGTTCAGCATGGGTCCAATGAGAAAACCAATAGTAGTGCTATCAATATATTTGAGTTGTAGTTGCTCACGAAATAATTGTAAAAGTTTATTTGGACAGTTTCGCATTTTATAGAGACCAAACCAACAAATGGCTCTATTTTCTCCAGTCAGTGGCATGACATCGGCAATTGTTCCTATTGTTGCATACTCAATATAATTCCATGTTTCTTTTACCCAGTCTTGTTTTAATGTTAGAAAAAGAGCTTGTATTAATTTTAAAGCAACACCAGCTCCGCATAAGTGCGGGTACGGATATGTATTATCTTTTCTTTTAGGATTTATAAATGCGAAACAAGCTGGATGTTCTCCTAATACTTCATGGTGATCTGTCACAATCACATCGATTCCTTTTTCTTTTGCGAGCTTTATGGCTGGATGTGCACTGGAGCCGTTGTCAACGGTGATTAATAAACTTATATTTTCGGGAAGAGAATTCACAGCAAGTGGTGATAATCCATACCCTTCTTCTCGTAAAGGTAGCCTTGTCATTACATGGGCACCGAGCTTTTCTAGTGCTTGTTTTAAAATCGTTGAAGAAGTAATTCCGTCGCAATCGTAGTCACCAAAAATATAAATGCTTTCTTTTTGCTGAATAGCCTTTAAAATACGATCGACTGCTCGCTTCATATCATTGAGTAGAAAAGGATTGTGGAATTGTGAAGGATCAGGATATAAGAACGACCATAATTGTTCTTCGGTTTGAATACCATGAACAAACAAATGATAACCGAGTAAAGGATGGATGTTTACATGTTTTGCTAGGTACAGCATGTTCGCGCAGTGCGGATGATTTTCAAATGGGATATCAAGTTGTTTCCAATGCATAAAGACCCTCCTTGGATAGGCACAAAAAAGAGAACCTGTTTAATTGACAGGTTCTCTTTTTCTATTTGATTTTATTCATTTAAATGAAACTTATTTATTTAAATGAATAAAATGAAGATTGTTTGACAATATTAACCATTGTGTAATTTATTTCTTTTGTATAACTCTAACCCTTCTTCAACATGAGAAACGAAATAATCTGCTAGTCTTGGATCAGTATCATGCAGTGATTTTAACAATTGGCACATACGATCTAAGCGGAAATGTAATTCGTGATAGGGAGAAGTGGTTTGATTAAGTGAAGGGAATAAATTAAATTCTTCGTTGAGTTTTACAAGCAATTGAAGTGAGATAGTATCTGTTTTTCCTGTTTCTAAATTGCTAAGGTAGCCTGCGGAAATATCAAGTTTATCCGCAAAATCGTTTAGAGTAATATTTTTTTGTTTTCGTAAGTTTCGAATGGTTTGCCCTAATTGTGTAATCAATGTAATTCCCCCATTTTATTTATTTCGGTAAGGAGATGAACCAAGTGGCTAAACAAAAACAAATTCAACTTCGTGCTATATCGTATATTCATGATCCTAATGCAGCAGAGAAATGGTTTCAATTATACGCAGAAATGTGTGTAGAAATAATGAAACAAAATGATTCTAAAAATCAGGTGGACACGCATACATTATAAGCACCAAAAGATGGAAGGACTGGTTACTTTGAAAAAAACGGTTTCGTACTATCGTAGTTCTTCTAAAAAGCAGGAACATTCTGTTACAATGCAACGATATTTTGCGAGAGCATATTGTAAAGAACGTTACTTTAAATTGGATTATGAGTTTGAAGATCCATATGTATCGGCTCGGACCAAAAAGATGTATGAACGACCAGGTTTATGTAAGTTATTAGAAGCAATTCGTAACGATGAAATTGAAAATTTAATTTTGTATAAACGAGATCGTTTAGCTAGGAATGTAATTGAGTACATGGGAATTTATGAACTATTGCAGGAAAAGGAAATTAAGGTTCACTTTACAACAGTTGGCGAACCTGCAATGGAATATACACCCATGAATCGATATCTTGAGTTGATTATGGCGGGATTTGCTCAGCATGAAGGTGAACAAATCAACAAACGTTTTGATGCTATGCGTCAGAGTAAGTTTGATGCAGGGAGAGCGGTGAGTAGCCTCCCGTATGGTTTCAAAAATAATAAAAAAACAAAAGAGATTGAAATGATAGAAAATGAAGTGAATATTATCAAGTTTATCTTTAATGAATTTTTAGATGATGCGTGTACATCTTTGAAACAAATTAAACACAAGTTGGATGCAGAAGGTTTTAAAAAACGAAAAGGAAGCCTTTGGGAAACGCAAGATATTAGACGGACATTAGAAAATCCATTTTATATGGGTACATATTGTGTTCGATTAAAAGGTGTAGAGCAAGAACAGCAGTTAGATGAAATTATGATCATTGAACCACAAGAATGGGATGCTGTACAAGAAAAGTTAAATCGAGTTTTAAATAAACTTGGTCCTAGAAATAAAGAAGAAGATCCATCTGAGGAAGATATTCTGTATCGTATGGAAGGACTCCTGCAATGTTCATATTGTAAGAAGCCATTAGAAGGAGTTCGTAAAAAGAGAAAAGGTATTTTGTTAATGGGGTATCAGTGTAATGAACACGCGTTGTACATTGATAAAGATTATATAGAAGAGCAAACATTCGATAAGATGAAACAGTTTTTTCTTACCTTGCAAGAAAAAGAGATGGATCGTTTATTTGAACGATATTACAAGGAGAATGTCCAAAAGGCGAAACAAAAATCACAGGAATATACACAGCGTTTAAATAGAATGAACAAGAATGTACACAAAAAAGTGCAAAATTGGTTGAAGGAAAAGGAAAATATACTATTGCAGAATCAAATGCTTGATTCACATAGAAAAGTACAAGAGTACAAGCAAATGAAGGAGGAATTGGAAGCGAAGTTACATGTATTAAAAAAGATTCCTGATCAATTAAAAGATTTAAAGGATGACATTCATAAGGAAGTAGTGTTAGATTCATTACCAGATTATAAGAGTATTGAGTTATTTCGAGATTTAATTTTTACGGTAATGATAGACAAACATGGTTATGAAATTATTTTTAAGAATCCATTTTTAAACTATCAAGAGGTGTATACATGTGAAAACAATTCGTGAAGTATTAGGGAAAGGGAAAAAAGGAGCTTTTTATGCGAGGGTTTCATCGGATAAACAGACTATTGATATGCAACGTCATCATGTATATAAGTTTATTGAAAATTACGAATGTGAAATTGTTCAGGAATATATAGACCCTGGTGAATCGGCATTTAAGAAGAAGATAACGCAACGCCCACAAATGATGAAGCTTATAGAAGGTGTTGAACAGGGGAAGTACGATTTTGTTATTGTATATGCGGACGATCGTCTTGCACGTTCAGAATTGGAACACATGCAAATACGATTGATTATGAAGCAAAAGAATACGGATGTTATATTAACGAGTACTTCGGAAATATATACAGAACGGGATTCGATTACACAGTTAATTCGGGATGGTGCAACACGGTATGAAGTAGAACGAATTAGTCACCGTACAAGAGATGCATATAAACAAAGAACTGCGGATGGGAAGAGGATGGGAGGGCCCATTCCATACGGATATAAAGAAGATGAAAAAACAAAAGAACTTTCAATTGTAGAGGATGAAAAGGATGTTGTATTAAAAATATATGAGATGTATCACAAAGGGGATGGATTTTCTGCTATTGCAAATATGTTAAATGAACAAAAAGAAAAGACAAACTGTCAGCATTGGAAGAAAGAAGCAGTGAAACGTATTTTGACAAATCCATATTATGCAGGATATGTTACTAATAAGCGTATCAAGCCTGGAGCTGGAAATAGTGTTGAAGATTTTTCGAAGTGGGAAATGGAACGGTGTGAAGAAATTCCACCAATCATGTCTAAGGCAGAATGGTTAACAACGATTCGTTTGTTTGAACAAAAGCGTAATGGAGAAATTCCTCCTAAAAAATTAAAAACAGAATATATTCTTCGAGATTTAATCCATTGTAAAAGTTGTGATTTGCCTCTTATGCCAAAAAATCAAGAGACAAAAGGAAAAAATGGAAAGAAGTATGGGCACAAGAAATATATCTGTCCAAATAAATCCTGTAAAATGTCGCATATAATGGGTGAACTTCATGATTCAATTTTCAATAGCATTGTTGCAGAAATTAAAGATAAAGTGATTTCTAAATCATACACAGGACTGATTGTTGAAATAGAGAAAAATGTAGATGATCAGATGAGAAACACTCAAAAAGAAACGAAGCGTCTAACAAAACAAATAGAAAAATGTCTGGTTTTGGTTAAAGAATCTGAGCGCGAAATAGATGCTTTATATAATCAGAAGAAAAGGCTATCCGAAGATAATCCTGACATCGATCCTTTATTGGATGTAATGCTGGATTATCGTATTCACTTGTTACACGAGATCAAGGAGTCAGAAGAGATAATTAAGCAAAAGCAATTGGAAATAGAACATATACAAGAAGTGAGCTTTAATCGGAAGGTTTTACAACAAAATGTATTAAAAGAGCTTGCATTAGAATTTTCTAGTTTAAAATTAGATATAAAAAGAATTCGTCATTTTTTGGTACATATAGTTGATAAAATTACGATTGATAAAGATATGAATACAGCATATATACTGAAAATCAGTTTAGGATAGGAATGAAATACTTTATTTTGAAATATTAATGAAAATCGTTTGGCAGAGAACTATCAATAAATAGATAAAGGTAAGAAGACCGCTTTCTTTAGTATGAGAGAGTGGTCTTCTTTTTTACATCTCCAGTAAAATCATAATCCTGGTTAGGGTTAGATAAGTAATTATTGCTTCTTCAAATGAGAAAGTGCTTTTTGAAGGGATAAATGGATAAAAGGTTTCAGATGTTCATCTAATTCATCATTGTCAGAAAGTTTATTTATTTCCTCAATTCCGCGCATCAATCCTAAATTTGCTTCGTTAATCAAATCTATAAAAGATAAACCTGAACCTAAATATTCTAAAGTAATAGAAATAACTAATTCTTGCCTTGCTTGACCTAATTTGAATTTGGCTTTGGAGTATCCGCTTTTTGATAATACTATTAATAATTTTTCATAATGCATTAAATGCTTATTTTTTTCGACTTCCTTCAAATAAAATTCTTCTGTATCAAACATAGAGTGTTTTCACCTCCCTATTTCATTTGTTCTAATAAGTATGTAGAAATCCTTTTCGTTTTAATTATTCGAAATATTTGTTATTGTTGATATGATAAAAAAGGTAGGAGGAATGTTTTTTATGACCGCGTTAGTAGGATATTGCTTAAAAGATGGAGCTTTTTTAGTAGCTGATACTCAACGGATTTTAAAACAACCTGGGACAGAAGAATATTGGGCGTGTGTTGAAGTAAGTAAGATTTTTAAGCTTAATGAATCAATGGGGTTCGCTAGTTGTGGGACACCGAGTGATGAAGCGAGATTAAAGCTTCAGACCGAAGTTGGTCCGAATACAAAAAAAGAAGAAGTAACGAAACTTGCAGTCCAGATATATAGTGGGTTACTATCAAATATTAAACAAATTGACTTGAATTTAATTATTTTTGGTCATGAAAGTGGTAGTGGTTTTATACGGCAACTAAAGTGGGATGACACATTAGGATCTTTTGAAATCAAAGATTACAGTGCTAATCAGATTGTTACAGATGGATTCGAGGAGGATAGGTTTTATCAGATTGCCAAAGCGCGCCTTAAGGATTCCATAAGTCCCTCGAATAATATCGAATTGGATTTGTGGGCTCAATTTGTAATGAGAGATATTGTAGGTTGGACAAGCAATTATTCATCAGATTATGGAGTAAATCCAGTTGGTTTTCCGATTGATTTAATGATTTTTAAATCAAATTGTTCACCTACATATCAAAGAAAGTACAATCCAGCTGAGGATTTAGAAGGACGTGTACAATCAAGGTTTGCAAGTGACATATATTCTGTTCAATAAAGAGGGAAGTTTTAGAATTTTGTCAGTTTCAAAGAATGTTATTCTCGGTAGAAAGATGAAGTGGATAGTTTAAGGGGAAATTTGTATCGGTGAAGGAGTAGGAATGGTATCCCACTCCTACTCCTTCACCGAGTGTTTTTTCAAAAAAAGTGGGACAAACCTTATGGTACATAAGGTTTGTCCTTTTGTTATTAAATAAAGAATATTTAGATTTTGTAACTATCGGTGAAAGGGTGAATGTGCTTTTTATCATTCGGTGCTAAGGTGAAGTGTAAATTGATCCGTTTTCAAAGGTTAGTAGAAAATTTTTCGTAAAATTAACAAGGTAGTAAAAAAATAGATAGTATTTTGAGGTTTATGTTTTTTTATATAAGTAATATAGCGTTTGTTATTTAACTTTTGTGATATCAAAGCTGTAATATAACGTGAGTAAAAATATAAAGACGCATTTGTATGTTAAGTTAACAAAAAAGGAGTTGAAAAATATCAACTGATCGCATGGTTAAATGTGGGGTTACATAAAAGAGAGGACGGTACAGGATTTTTACGAGGTAGTATTTCGAAACGTGATATTTACTTTTTTCTGACTACTTTATCACATATAGTAAAGAAGCAACTATAAAAAGCCTGTTGGTTTAATTGGATGTACAAAAGAAAAATTAAATCAAATATTGAACCAATATAACTAATCGGCTATACAACGTTCTTCAATAATATGGGATTTTAAAGAGGCGGAAACGATTTAAGAAATGAGAAGTCACTCTAGAATTTAATCTTCAATTTTGTTTTATAGAGTGTTTTAAAAATAAGAAAAATACTATATGTAGTTTTTTTTATAGTTTATAATGTTGTTTAGTTATTTAATGGAAAGATTATACATGTAACAGAGAGAATTCAATACAAAGGAGAAAATGGTTTGGAGAATATTGAATGGTTAGTAAAATATGAACGTGAAGGTACAAGATTAGATTTTAAAAGAGAACAATATCAAAAAGAAAAAAATAAAGATTTTATTAAAGATATTATGTCAATGGCAAATGCACCAATTGACGGTACAAAATATATTGTTGTTGGTGTCAAAGATAAGACGGATGGAGAGAAAGAATTTCATTCTATCCCTAGAGAAAGTTTTATAGACCAAGCAACTTATGAGCAAGTTATTCGAGAAAACATCGAACCCTCTATTGAGATTTCATATTCTCCTATTAAAGTAGATGGGAACTTATTAGGTGTATTTGAGATTGGCCCTTGTAACAATCCTCCCTATATGATGAAAAAAGATTTTCAGGGTTTAAAAAAAGGAGATTGTTACATTAGAAGAGGAAGTCAGCAAGATCGATTAACAAGACGAGATTTAGATGAGTTACTAGCATCTCGCTCAAATTATTATTTTAATGGGAAAATTTCAGTGGGCTTTAATGGTGATCTAGAGAAAAAAATAATCATAGATGGAAACAAAGAAGTTAAATTTCCTTCTGATAAAATTAAGGAAAGGATTGAAGCAGAATTAAATAGGAGGGAACTGGAAGGGGAGTTTCATAACGTTTATTTTGATAGCTCAATATTAGGTTCCTTGCAACCCCAACCTTATGAGCAAAGAAGTACGGATACTCTAAAGGAAAATCTGAAAAATGTAAAGGAGACGTATATTGAAGAGGACTTGTATTATATTGGTGAAGAGATTTCAAATAAATTTAATCTGATCCTTCGAAATGATGGTGATAAATATCTAGAAGATGTATCTATTCAAATAAAAATTCCAAATGAAGATGGGGTTGTTGTGATGGACTGCATCCATAAAAAGCCTGTTTATGGAATTCAAGCATGGCAGGAATCTTTATCTAATGTGGTAATAGCAAGTGGCATGTATTATCCAAATGTGGAAAAAGAAGAACGTTATTACGTTATTGAAACAGAGGTCGGTACGATTAAACATCAACAAAACACTGAAGCGTTTGGTGAAGAATTACGGGTGTCGTTTGGTCCAAAGGCTTGTGGAAAAGTGTTTAATTGGGAATACACAATGTATGCTGAAAACCTTCCAAAACCAATTGTTGGAGAGCTTACAATAGAAGTAATATAAAAGAACTATAGTAGCTCTAAACATCTTGAAAAAACATGATAATTCATCATAAATTTTTCTGGGTTGAAATGAAATTGTTTTCGATAAGAAATGCACATGTTATAATCTGAATAATGGTTTTTATGGAATTTTTATCAAAAATAAATATGCGAGGAGAATAAAAATGAGAGGTTGGGTGAAACTTACTTTATTTTTCAGCTCGTTTTCTCCATTATTTTTTATTATTTTTATTCAGAATATTAATTTTGAGAAGGTTAATAAAGAAAATTTCAATATTGATATCTTGTTTCAAAGTAAGTATATTGCTATAGCGATGTGTATATTGTTCGTTATTCCAAATTTAATGTTGATGCTATTATTTTTTAGATGTAAAAAGCGTACGCCTCATAACAGAGTAATTAATATTATAAGTCATAAGAATAACGATGTATTAAACTACATAGCTACTTATTTAATTCCGTTTTTCTCTTTTAAAACGAATACAATAAGTGATTTAATAGCATTTACTTTACTGCTTGTTATTTTATCGATTATATATATAAATGCTAATATGTTTTATGTAAATCCCATTTTGATTTTGTTTGGATATAACATATATGAAATTAATAATTCCTTCATTTTAATTACAAAAGATACGATTATGCCTAATATGCCTATACAAGCTTATAAAATTGAAAACACAGTTTACTTAGGGGAGAGACGAAATGGCAACACTTAATGATTTGCAACAATTAATTGAACAAGTTGATACAGCACCAGATAAATGTGCACATTTATTTATGGTTACAAGAACTAAAATTAATAATGAAAGAGTTTTTGACGTTTATCAACCAGAAATAAATGAGGATATATCTGATTCATTTATAGATTTGTTTTTGCAATTTATGAGAAAAAGCCTTGAAAAAGAACCTGAAGTTCAGTACTACGATATAGATGATATTACAGGACAAAATTTACAGTTTATAAATACACAAGAAGTGGCTAATTCTCAAAATATTGTTACACCAATATTGAATGAAGGGGCTTTAGATTTAATAGAATTAAATGATGACTTTATTCAGAGTATATGGGCCTATGCAGTGAAGGTGAGTTACAATCAACATAATATTATATTCTTTAGGAAATACAGTCGTAATAAGGTTTTAAAAAGAAATTGGAAGGATGCAATAATATTTAGGGATGGTACATTTTCTAAAGCTGAAGAACCTGTATTTCAAATTGATGACAAGATAGATAGTTTATATTTGAATGGTGAAATTTTAATATTTCAGCCTAATAATTTCGAAAGAATATTTGATTATGAGGAGAAGTACGAAGCAGCAGCAACTAACGCCTTACAACAGCTAACCCAAGATCTGGATTTTGTTGATATGGATGCTCTACAGGAGTTTGTTGATTTAGATGGGGCAAAAAAGAGAAAGTTAGCATGTATCATGAGAAACGGTGCATTTCAGAATATGGGATTTGAAGAGGTATCAGCGACTATTCAACATTACGAATTAGGCATTGATATTGATACAGAAAATCAAAGGATAGGTATTAATAGGGGAAATGCTACTCGCTTTTTGAAAGTACTTAATGATGATTATTTAATGTCAGAAGCTACAAGGATTAGATATGAAACATCATCTAAGCGAAAACATCGATAAAAACGAACTTTTTAAAAGTTCGTTTTTTTTTTTTTTGTTCATTTTTATGAAAAGAATTTATATAAATGAATAAAAGTGAAATATCAATATATAATAAGGGGAAATTACAATTGGAAAATTAATTAAGGAGATGGATTTAATATAGATGGCTGATAAATGTGGATTTTGTGTCATATAACTTAGTAAGAGTATTTGGAAATAAAGAATTCTTAGTGCTGAGAACAGGAGTAGGTGAAGATTTTTGAATTCTTATGCGGTTTATGTGCGTGTATCAACAGACCGAGATGAACAGGTGTCATCTGTCGAAAACCAAATTGACATTTGCCGAAACTGGTTAGAACGGAATGGATTTAAATGGGATGAAAAAAATGTTTTCAAAGATGAAGGAATCAGTGGCACTTTATTTGTAGATCGTCCTGCTATTCAATTGTTATTGCGAAAGGCGAAAGCAAAAGAAATTGATATGGTTGTTTTTAAATCAATTTCTCGTTTAGCGAGGGACTTGAAGGACTCATTAGAAATTCGTGAAGTATTTCTGGCTCATAATGTCCGAATTATTTCTGTGGAAGAAGGCTATGATTCTGTAAAAGCGGGAAAAAATGATATGGCATTTGAGTTGTGGTCTTTATTTTCGGCCCAATATAGTAGAACCCTGTCCTCTAGTATTACAGCGGCTTTGGCGGTTAAGGTGAGAAGGGGGGAGCATATTGGAAAGATTCCATTTGGATATAATCGCGAAAATCAGAAATTAGCCATTCATGATGAAGAATCAGAAGTTGTTCGAAAGATATATAGTTGGTATACCACTGGTTGGGGATATAAAAAGATTACAAATGAATTAAATCGATTAGGTATAAAGTCGAAAACCAAAAAAAAATGGCAGATGACGTCTGTGCAACGAATCCTTCGAAATTCAATCTATAAAGGAACCTTTATTTTAAATCAATATACTTCAGTCAAAGTCGGTGGTAAGAAAAAGCAAATTCGAAATCCGAAGGAAAAGTGGTTTGTTTTTCCTAATCACCATCCAGCGATTGTAGATGAGGAAACATGGGAACAAGCCAATCAGAAGAATATTACATTGCGAAAAACAAAAATTACTCCATGGAATGAATTTCGTGAATTAGCAAGGTGTGCTGTTTGCGGATCGAATATGGTAATTGTACAATCTCATTTGAAAAAGAAAAACGGGGAGCGAACAGAGTGGAAGTATTTAAAGTGTTCACAATATAGAAGATCGGGAAAACATGGGTGTGTGAATCATGTACCAATCCAATACCGTGATTTTCGTCAATTCATTATTGATTTGTTAGTGAAAAAGGGAGAATCAATTACTTTAAAGCTTCAAAGTAATGTAGAAGGAGGGAGGGAGAAAAAAATAAAAAAACTGCAACAACTCATGAATACAAACGAACAAAAGAAAAAATCGTTACTGGATTTATATTTGGAAAAGCTTATTGATAAAGAAGAATTTGAAAAAAAACGAAATGATCTTGAAATAGAAATAATAAAGTCGAGTCATGAGTTGTTTATCTTGCAACAGAATGATGTTATACAAACAGATATTAAAACGATAAAAGAAGCTTTTGAGCAGTTGCAGCAGCAAGAACATGATTTATACCATGTGTTTCGGACGCTTATTCAAAAAATTATAATTCATCAAGATGGGACAGTAGATATTACATATACATTTGAAGGTCCATAGCATATCTTACTGCTCCCTGGTTAAGACTTCAAGTTTCTAATCCAAATGGTGGATGACGTTTGAATTTATAGCTTTATGATAAAACTGAACCCGCCATTTGTGCTGTATATTCTTCCAACATATCTTTACGATAATCGCCTTTGGAAGTTAATGTATCAATATGTTAAAATTTAGTAGGGGTTAGACATGATTATATAGATTATTGTCTGAAAGTATAATTTTAATAGAATAGAAGATAAGGGGGATGACGGTGAAATATCGTTGGTTATGGTTACTCTGTATTGCAGTTCTTGTTCTTATTACAGGTTGTTCGAAAAAAAATGAGATCCCAAAAGGTTTTTCAGAGCAAAGTTATCAAGACTTCACAAAAGTATACAGCGATTATCAAAAAGCAAAAAAGACAAATAGTGAAGATGAAAAAGGTTTAGCAAATTTGGCTGATTATCATGAAAAAAAAGACCAAGGAAAACTAACTGTGGAAGAGATAAAGGTATGGGATGCGATGGGAGAACTCTTGATGATTCACAATACGATTGTGAAGAATGATCGGCATGAATTGGATAACGCTGATTCAGGTGTGAAAAAAATAGCGAATGCTTATCTGTCGAAAAAAAATGAGATACCTGCGTTAGAGAAAAGCATTGAAGACATGTTGAAGCTGCCGAAATCCAAAACAGCAAAAGAAACGTCTTTATCGTCTAAGGAAGAAGTGAAGGATACAAAAGATAAAAAGGACACAGAGGGGACTACGAATTCTGCAGAGTTTCCAACTGCTGAAAACTGCCCAAAGCCATATACAAAAGAAGATTGTGAAAAATTCACGGAGTACTATACAAACGGCGAGGGGAAACAAGAACCAGAAAAAAATGATGTACAAGCATCGGGAGCTAATGCGTTTTCCAGTGATGAAAACGTAAAACATGCAGTCGATTTCAGTACACCATTAAATATGTCCAATCTAACGGAAAACGATAGGAACTTCTTGAACACAGTTGTTGCAAATCCACGATTTTTTTCTCATTTCCAACTTGGATTAGATAAATTCACGGAAATAGTACAATCTGTGTCGCAATATCCTCGGACTTCATTTGATGCCATACCATATTCTGTCGGATTTAGGTTAAGCGCTTTAGCTGATGAAATAGATATGTTTGCAGAAGCGACAATTAATCAAACTATGGGTGAGGGCAAGGGGGGAAACCCCTATTCCATATGGCTCGGATCAAGTAATCCGAACTTAAGTAACCCGCAATTACAAGCAGTAGCTGCTGAACTTAGACAACTGTTTATCAAATTAGATTCGGATTGCAAGAGTATTTTGCGAATCTATGCAACAGGTCAAACTGTTTCAGAATCAAATTCTCAGTATACGACAATGACAGCTGATAATATGAATGCTTTTAACGCCTCTTTAAACGACTTGAAACATGATTTGCAAAACATCATTAACTTTGGTCATAATTGCTCCGTGTGGGTGAAAAGTTGAGTTACATCATAGTAAAAAACATTCTTGTTTCCATGGATATAATATGCACATTCGAAGAACCGAAGTGATGGTTGAATGTCTTTATGTGGTTTATATAAAAAGTCATCAAACTTGACTATTATTTGTTATAGTTAATATAAAAAGAGGTTAAGGATATGAAGTGGATAATTTCAGCAAACCCGAAAAAATATGACGTAGTAAGTGCTTTTAATCAATATGATTATATTGATTGGAGCCAAAGTGCAAATCACGAAATTGGGGATATTATTTACATTTATTGTTCGGCTTTTATAGGGAAAATAAAGTTTAAATGTATTGTGGAAGATGTAAATATACCATGGGAAAACGTTAACGATAATGATAGATTTTGGATGGATAAAGAAGATTATCAAAAGGCAAAAACAAAAAAATTTATGCGCTTGTGTTTACAGCAACAGATTGAGTCTGATGATTTAGCTTTTGAAAAGTTAAGGGGAAACGGATTGTTAGGTAATATTCAAGGTCCAATGAAATTAGAGTCAAAAGTTGGTTTACTAAGCTATATTGAACAGTGCTTTAATGAAGATTGTTCAAAATCAGTTTATCCAGATGAAGTGCCAGAACACTTATCTATTATGGAAGGGCATCGAAAAACAGTAGTCGTTAATCAGTACGAACGTAGTGCTGTAGCAAGAAGGAAATGTATTGAACACCATGGTTGTTATTGTCATGTTTGTAATATAGATTTTGAAAAACAATACGGTTCTTTAGGAAAAGGGTTCATTCATGTTCATCATAAAATACCACTTAGTGAAATAGGAAATGAGTATGAGGTGGATTATGTGAATGATTTGATTCCAGTTTGTCCCAATTGCCATGCGATGCTCCATAGAAAAAGCATGAATGGTTCCTTTTTAACACCTGAAGAATTGAAAGCGTTAATTAATAAGTAATTTAAGCTGGGGGAATTGTAGATGTTATTTGAAGGGGAAGTAATTGAGTTTGTATGCAATTATTTAGTTGAGCATGATTTTGAAATCATCCAAAAATTAAGTACGAAAGAACAAGGTGATGATATCGTTGCGTTGAAATCAGGGATGAAGTTAATAATTGAAGCGAAGGGTGAATCAAGTTCTAACAAGAATTCGAGTCGTTATGGGCAACCATTTACTTATAACCAAGTAAAGACGCATGTTGGGGTAGCCTTGTATAAAATATTGGAAATTTTAACAAGGGAGATGAATGATGGTAATGTCGTGGTTGTTGGGATAGCATTACCAAATAATGAAAACCATAGAAAATGCGTTGCTAAAATCTCGTTAGCCATTAAGCAGTTAAATATAGTTTTATTTTGGGTCAATGAAAATGGAAGTGTTGATATTGAAGGAGATTTAATTTGATATTAGAGAACGACTAGATGCTGAATAATTTGATGTCTGTTTTTTGCAATAATGCAAAGGCTAGGGGTTAAAAGACGTTCACAAGCAGTTGTACAGCTTTGGGTATAGGAAAAAATCCGCTAAATTAAAGTTATATGAATGATAATCATGCTTAGTACATAAGGGTGGAATCTCACCTAGGTTGTGGTGTCATTTTATTAATTGTAATGAATGAAAGGTAAATAAAATAATATGAAGAAGGATTTATTGTTCACTAATTCTTAAGTGTATTAAATAATTTATTTACAGCAATAAAAACAGTACATAAAAGGCAGTTCCGTAAGTTTGGAACTGCCCAGAAGATTAAAATTCTTCTTTATTTCTTCATAAGTTTGTCTAATCTCAATTATTTTTTATTGAGAACTTAAGTGTGATAAAAAGTCTATGTAAACAATTTTAGAATGATATATTATGTTGTTGCTCAGGAAAAATCAATATGGTTGATCCTTACGGAAAAAATGTTTATTTACCTTAAGTTTATTACTTTCATCAACAACAAGAATATATTGATGATAATACTGATCTGTTGTTTTTTTATGCCCCTCTTTATATATATCGTATTCTTCGTATGTGGATACTATGTATCTATTGGAACTTACTTCTTCTGTGTTTTCTATTACAGTTTTTGTGTTTTTCTGTGTAATAGGTGTAATAGAGTTAGAGTTCTCCATAATGTAACTAAGTTGTTCGTCATACATCTCTCCTTTAGGGTCTAGGTAATCTTCAACCTCAGCGAATTTCCCGTGATTTAGGGCACTTACACTTGCAAGATTATATTCCATCATAAATTTATCAATTTTAGTTCTTGTTTCTTCCGTAACTTCACTTTGCTGTTGTGCGGTTTCTTTGGAAGGGTTTTTATCGAAGTATGTCTCCAAAACACTTGGACCATCCTTTAAAATGGCAACTAGAGAAGCAACAATAGGAATAAAAATGACGATACGGCTTGCAAGTACCTTTGTACGCCCTGCTTTTTTTTCAGAATTCATGAATCAGTATCTCTCCTCTTATAAATATGAATGAATAAATTCAAGTGTAATTTTAACATGCCACTTTAGAGAAAAATAGAACTTTAGTTATTTTGTTCCAAGTATATTTTTGTTAGAGAAAGTGATGTTTATTTGATCCTTATGTTGTGAAATTCAGGTTCTTATTTTGCAAAGGTTACACATCTCAAACGCAATGCAAAAGCTAGGAGTTAAAGGACGTTCACAAGCAGTTGTTGAGCTTCTTCGCATGGGAGAGCTCGAACTATAAAAAGAAAGCCGACTTTTATATGAAGAGTCGGCTATTTTTCTGTCTGTTTCATGTTCTATAAGAACACTTCATACATAAATAGGTAGTAAGGAGGGGATATGTTGAAAAGGATATTGTTAGTTTCAACAAGCGCTCATGATATGAATGGACACCCGACTGGTTTGTGGCTGGAAGAGCTCTCAGCTCCTTATAATGTATTTAAAAAGGCTAAGTTCGATGTTGATATTGTGTCGATAAAGGGTGGTAGAGTACCTATTGATAGAGTGTCTATTCCGAACGGGATACCTCGTGAATTTAAGCATGTTGCTTCTTTATTGCAAAATGCGAAGCCGATCTCAACGGTTCAGTTTTCGGATTATGATGCGGTTTTATTTGGTGGTGGGCACGGAGCAATTGTAGATTTTCCAGGTAATCCATATGTTGCAAATTTGATTGAGAATATGTACAACAATAATCGGATTGTAGCAGCTGTTTGTCACGGAGTAAGCTCTTTAGTCGGTGTGAAAAATAAAGATGGCTCGTTTTTTGTTGCCGGTAAGCGTATAACAGGTTATACGAATGATGAGGAAAAAGCTGTACATTTAGAAAAGCGAGTGCCTTTTTTATTAGAAAGTAAATTGAAAGAAGAAGGGGCTTTGTTTTATGTTGCTCCAAATTTCACGCCGCATGTCGTAGTAGATGGGCGTTTAATTACAGGGCAAAATCCGCAGTCTAGTATGGAAATAGGTAAAGCTATAAGAAGAGCTGTTAATACATTATAGAAAAAGTGCTCGCTACTCACAAATATAGCGGGCATTTTGCTATAGTGTAAATAATAAATCCCTTAAACTAAAAAGATATATTGAGTATAATGACTTCATTTATAATTAATCGTGAATTTGCTATACTATTTTGTATGGACAAAAGGGGAGGCTCTTTTAATGAGAAAAGTCGCGTGTGCAAATACTTATATTAATAAAATAAAGCCCGTTATTAGAAAAACGAGTTTTAGTCAATTGAAAATAGATGAAATTGCGAAATATATGGATATTAGTAAAGCTACTTTATATAAACGTTTTTCTTCAAAAGATGAGATTATTGAAGCTGTGGTAGAAGATTTTATGAACTACCTTCTTGAAGGAGATGCGGATAATCAAGATGAAAGTATGTCTTTTGCAGAACGTTTCCAAAAGACATTTATCCACTCTTTAAAATGTGTGACATATATTTCCGATGTCTTTTTACAAGATTTGAAAGAGGCATATCCGCACTTATCTGATCAGTTAGTCGCTGCACAACAAAATCGTAATCATAATTTGCAAATGTTTTTTGAAGCTGGTATGGAACAAGGCTACTTTAATAAAATGAACGCACAATTATTTATGGTGCAAGATGATGTGATGTTAAGACGTATTATAGATCATTCTTTTTGTATTCAGTACGATATTACGTTAAAGAAAGCGATACTTGATTTTTATCAACTAAAGAAGTATCAACTTTTTAAACCAGAGTATATAGAAGCAATTGATGATTCTAAAGTTGAAAAAGAAGTTATTGCTATTTTGCAAATGATTTCGTAAAAAAGCAGATTTTCCTGGATTAATGGAAAATCTGCTTTTTTATTACTTGTTATTTGTTTACGTGTTGTAATACTAATTCAGCTACTGAACCACCTGAAGCTGGGTTTTGACCAGTGATAACACGATTATCTTCTACAGCGTAAGCTTCCCAAGGCTGCGCAGCTTTTTCGTAAAGCCCTCCGTTTTTAATGAGTTCATCTTCTGTTAAAAATGGAACGAATTGATCTAGTTCCGCTAATTTTTCTTCTTCGTTTGAAAATCCTGTTACTTTTTTACCGCTAATTAAACGTTCCCCATTACTTAATGTGATGTGAAATAAACCAGCAGCTCCGTGACAAACAGAGGAAACAATTCCGCCATTTTCATAAATGTTGCGGCTAATCATTTGAAGTTCTTTATTTTCTGGGAAGTCCCAAATTACACCGTGACCGCCTGCGTAATAAATAACAGCGTAGTCTTCTGGATTCAATTCACTCGGCTTCATTGTAGAACCGAGACGATTCATAAATTCTTTCTTTTGATACCATTCCCAATCGATGCTCTCCGCCATTGCTAAACTATGCGGATCAATCGGTGTATAGCCGCCTTGTGGGCTGACATAATCTACTTCGTAACCAGCGTCTTCTACTTTTTTTACAAAATGGACAGCTTCACCGAGCCAAAGCCCAGTCGCTCTATTTAAATTTGGATATTTTTCTACGCTTGTTAATACGACTAACATTTTTTTCTTCATCATAATCCTCCTGTAATTTTTCTTCTATATAAAAGTTCTTTATTTATTTGGTTTTATTAAGTTAGAAATTGCAAATTTGAATAACCATGTCAGTCCTCCTTATATCGGATTCGAAATTAGTGTATAACAATTTTTGAACAAAGTAAACTAAAAACACTAAATCAGTTCACTTTGTATATTTTTCGTTGACAAACTGTAATGCTGAAACTATGATAGTTCCATGAATATCGAACAACGTACGTGTTTCGTTTCGAATTCAGTTTGTCGCGCGATACATGTATACATTTGATGCAGTTGTTCAGTAGTGATAGAGGAGCTAAACAACTTTATCCCGCATTAACGGACAGTAAGATCCTCCACCTCTAAATTCAGCGAAAGCAAAGAAGTTAGGTGGGGATCAACTGTCCGTAAAAGCCCGATTGGTGAAGGCTAATAATCAGCAGGGAATGAAGAACCCACGCTGATTAAAGTTTCACTTTGTTTTTCATTTACAGTTACTACAATCAAGAGAGGTGTTACACATGGGGAAAGATATAAGTAACCATTCAAAATGGTTTGTTTTCACATTATGTTTTATCGTTTTATTAGGACCGATGAATGCGGTTTTATTTAATGTAGCGTTAGAGGATATGGCTCATGATTTATCCATTAGCCAGTCGAAAATAAGTTGGGTTGTAGTAGGTTATTCCTTAGTTGTCGGTATTGGTTCGATGATATATGGGAAGCTGGCTGATCGTTACAGTGTAAAAAAACTATTAATTATTTCAATTATCATATTTGTAGCGGGTTCTATTATTGGATTTATGAATCAATCTTATGCGGTTACCATTATTGCAAGATTAGTGCAGGCGAGTGGAGGAGCGGCGTTTATTGCGCTTAGTATGATTGCAGTGGCAAAGTTAGTTGTTCCTGCTAAGAAGCCTGGTGCGTTAGCTATGATTAGTTCATCTATTGCATTAGCGATAGGTATTGGTCCTTTAGTTGGTGGCGCTATTACAAATACATTAGGGTGGCCATATTTATTTTTATTTATGGTTATTTCAGTAGTGGGGATTTTCTTGCTTATGAAATTTATGCCAGAAGAAGCGCGGCATACGGATGGAGCGTTTCATTTTGATTACATTGGAGCGGCGTTATTATTTGCATTCATTACGACTGTGTTATTAGGAGTAAATATTAATAGTTGGCTATTTGTGTTATCGGTTGCTTTCTTATTTTTATTCATGGTTCGTATGAAGAACGCGGAGCATCCATTTATTGATATTGAGTTGTTTACAAATAAACCATTTCTTCGTTTAATAGCGGTCGGATTTATAATGAATGTGGCACTATGTGCTAGTTTATTATTATTACCATTACTGTTAGGAAGAGAGCACGGATTGTCTCCATTCGTTATCGGAATTGCACTGTTTGTTGCATCACTCTTTGGTATTGTATCTAGTTTTCTTACTGGAAAGATTGTCCCTTCGTTTGGAAATGTGAACATGATTTATGTAGCGTCTGCCATTATGATCGTTGGCTTTTTAATTTTAGGGCTTATTCCGAATGGAAGTATAGTCGTTATTGTATTGGCGATTATTTTAACGTTTATGAGTTATTCGGCTATTCAAGTATCAGTAAACACATTTATACCGAAAACATTACATCCAGCTAAAGTTGGAGTCGGTCTTGGTTTATATAATTTAATTAACTTTTTCGGTATGGCATTTGGACCAGCTGTAGCGAGCAAAATTATGGAATCTACAAATAGTTATCGTTTGAATTTTATTTTAATCGTCATGTTAATTTCTGCTCATTTCTTCTTATTAATAGGAATGTCTTCTTTCCAAAAAAAGATGAAGCAATAAATACGCGCTTTATATAGAAGAAACCGACTTTCATATAGAAGGTCGGTTATTTTTCTATCTTGCAAATTATGAAAAAAAGGAGCAAAATAAAAAAGGTCCTAGTCTATACAGGTACAAATGAAAATTTTCATACAGAAGCAGTTTAAGTTAGCCAACTTAAAGTGTGTAAAATATAATGATAAAAAAAGATGATGAATGAGAAAACGGGTGATGAAGTTGAATAGAGCAATCGGTGTTATCGATTCAGGAGTTGGCGGTTTAACAGTAGCGAAGGAATTAATTCGTCAGTTGCCGAAAGAGCGTATTATATATTTAGGGGATACAGCACGTTGCCCTTATGGTCCGCGTTCTCGAGAAGAAGTGCGTCAATTTACGTGGGAAATGACGGAGCATTTACTAGATTTAAATATCAAAATGTTAGTTATTGCGTGTAATACAGCAACTGCGGTTGTGTTAGAAGAGATGCAGAAACAATTACCAATTCCAGTGGTAGGAGTTATTCACCCAGGATCACGTACAGCTTTAAAAGTGACAAACACGTATCATGTTGGGATTATCGGAACGATTGGAACGGTGAAAAGTGGTGCATACGAAGAAGCGTTAAAGTCTATTAATAACCGTGTTATGGTAGAAAGTTTAGCGTGTCCGCCTTTCGTTGAGCTTGTAGAGAGTGGCAATTTTGAAAGCGAAATGGCATATGAAGTTGTAAGAGAAACGTTGCAACCGCTGAAAAATACTGATATTGATACACTTATTTTAGGTTGTACACATTATCCGATTTTAGGTCCTGTTATTAAAAAAGTAATGGGAGATAAAGTGCAACTAATTAGTTCAGGTGATGAAACAGCACGCGAAGTAAGTACAATTTTATACCATAGTAAAATGTTGAATGAGGGAGAGGAACAAAGTGATCATCTCTTCTTAACAACAGGAAAAATAGGCCTATTTAAAGAAATTGCATCAAAATGGTTCGGTCAACCGATTGAAAATGTGAAACATATTTATTTAGAAAAAGAATAATAGTAGAATTCATATAAGTGAACTCCTGAGAAATCAGGAGTTTTTTGTTTAGAAGAAGCACAGCTTGTTCTAAAACATGAAACAGCTCGTATACATAATAGTACAAACTTAGATTTTAGGGGGGAATGGCATGCCTAAATCCACTTTTAAATGGGTTGTTGGTGCTACTGTGAGCGCTGTTTTACTAACAGGGTGTGGCTTTATAAATCAGGAGAAAGCAACGGAACAAATTGATCCGCCAAAACAAGTTACGTATACAGAGGGTGGAAAGAAAGAAGTAGCTAAGAAAGATAAGCAAGGACAAATGGTGAATAGAGAACTATACCTTGTTGATAAAAATGGTTATGTTGTACCACAAACGTTAGCTGTACCTACTCCGAAAGCAAATGAGGTTATTCAGCAAACGTTAGAGTACCTTGTGAAAGATGGACCGGTAACGAATTTATTACCGAATGGGTTCCGTGCAGTTATTCCAGCAAATACATCGATGACCTTGGATTTGAAAAAAGATGGGACGGCAGTCATTGATTTCTCTAATGAAATGAAAAACTATGCAAAAGAAGAAGAACGTCAAATTGTTGAGTCAATAGCGTGGACGTTGACGCAATTTAAAGAAGTAAAACAAGTGCAGTTCCAAATAAATGGTGAGAAATTGGCGAAGATGCCTGTTGGTGGTACCCCGCTTGGTGAAGGGGTGAGCCGTGCTAACGGTATCAACTTCGATGACGAGCAAGTAGCGGATGTAACAAATACAAAACCAGTTACACTTTATTTTATGGCACAAAATAATAATAAACAGCAATACTACGTACCCGTAACACGCCGCGTTGTAGAAGGAAAAGAAAATGATTATGCAGCAATTATAGATGAGCTTGTAAAAGGACCGATTCATCAGTCGCTTCTGAATGATTTTAATCCAGGAGTTAAGCTTATTACGAATCCGAAATTACAAGATGGAAATCTTACATTAAACTTTAACGAAAATATATTCATAAACCCAGATAAAAATATGGTTTCAAATTACGTATTGAAGTCGTTAGTTTTATCTTTAACTGAAAAGAAAGGTGTGAAAAGTGTTTCTATTGAAGTAAATGGTAAAGCAAATCTTATAGATGAAAAGGGCGGAAAGTTAATAAAACCTGTAGATCGTCCAGAAAACGTGAATACAGGTAGTTTTTAATCGTCAATAATTTGATATACTTATTAAGTAAGAAAGGGGAATTGCTTTTTGGGTTCCTCTTCTTTTATTGTATACATATCATACATTTAAATTTGGCTATACTAACAAGTAGTTATGAGGAGGTTATTTTTATGCGAGTAGATGGTAGAGAGAAAACAGAATTACGCCATATACATATTCATACGAATTATTTAAAACATCCAGAGGGATCAGTATTAATTGAGGTTGGGGATACAAAGGTAATTTGCTCAGCGACAATTGAAGAGCGTGTCCCGCCGTTTATGCGTGGAGAAGGAAAGGGCTGGGTAACAGCTGAATACGCGATGATTCCACGTGCAACGGAACAACGTACAATTAGGGAGTCAAGTAAAGGGAAAGTAACAGGACGTACAATGGAAATCCAACGCTTAATTGGACGAGCTTTACGTGCAGTAGTTGACTTAGAAGCACTTGGTGAAAGAACAGTTTGGATTGATTGTGATGTTATTCAAGCGGATGGTGGAACGAGAACTGCTTCTATTACAGGTGCATATGTAGCAATGGTATTAGCGTTTGAGAAGTTATTACAAGCAGAAAAAGTATCTAAAATTCCAGTAAAAGATTATTTAGCAGCAACGTCAGTAGGGATTGTTCAAGAACAAGGTGTTGTTTTAGATTTAAACTACGCAGAAGATTCTAAAGCAGACGTGGATATGAACGTAATTATGACTGGAAAAGGTCAGTTTGTTGAAGTGCAAGGAACTGGAGAAGAAGCGACGTTTAGCAGAGCGCAGTTAAATGAATTACTTGATGCTGCGGAACAAGGTATTTTCCAACTGATTGACATGCAAAAAGAAGCGTTAGGCGACATCGTATCTCATATAGAGTAGAGGTGGAAAGTATGAAACAAGTTGTTGTAGCGACAAAAAATATGGGGAAAGTACGTGAATTTGCTGAGTTATTTGAGCGATTTGATTTAGAAGTGAAATCATTACACGATTTTCCTCATATTGAAGAAGTCGAAGAAACTGGTGAAACATTTGAAGAAAATGCGATTTTAAAAGCGGATAGTTTGAGCAAACAGCTGAATGCGATCGTAATTGCGGATGATTCAGGTCTTATTGTAGATGCTTTAAATGGAAAACCAGGCGTTTATTCAGCTCGTTTTGCTGGAGAGCCGAAAGATGATCAAGCGAATATTGATAAAGTGCTACAAGAATTAAATGAGGTAGCGTTTGATAAGCGTAAAGCTCGCTTCTACTGTGCATTAGCAGTGGCTTTCCCTGAAGGTGATAAAAAGCCTGTCATTGTAAACGGGACGTGCGAAGGGTATATTTTAGAACAGCGCCGCGGAGAAAACGGCTTCGGATATGATCCGATTTTTTATGTGGAAGAATATAAAAAAGCGATGGCGGAACTAAGTTCAGATGAGAAAAATGCCATTAGTCACCGAGGACGTGCTCTTCGTAAATTAGAAGAAAAAATCCCTGAATGGTTTTTAGGAGAATAAGGGAGAGAGATTGATGAAAGCTTTAATCGTAAGCGATAGTCATAGCTCTGTGAAGGAATTACAGCAGTTAAAAGAGAAATATGAAGGGAAAGTAGATATCATGATTCATTGCGGTGATTCAGAGCTAACGCCTGCTCATGAAGAGCTGCAAGGTTTCCATGTTGTAAAAGGGAACTGTGATTATGCTAACTTTCAAGATGAAATTGTAACTGATTTAGATGGCATTCGTTTCGTAGTTGTGCACGGACATCGTCATAACGTGAAAATGACATTACAAACATTAGCGTACCATGCAGAAGAGGTAGGGGCGCAAGTTGCTTGCTTCGGACACTCTCACGTATTAGGTGCGGAATTAATCGATGGCGTTTTATTTATTAATCCAGGCAGCATTTTATTACCGCGTCAGCGTGTAGAAAAGACATTTGCTTTATTAGAAATGGATGAAAATCAAATGGAAGTTCGTTTTGAAACATTAGATGGACAACTAGTTGAACAAGCAGTTTTTAAAAGAGGATAAGAAAAATTATCCTCTTTTAAAAAAGGTGTTGACTTTATGTATGGTTATACATATAATAAATATTGTCGATAGGGCAACAGCGCTAACGAAGAAAAATAAAATAACATATGCGGGTGTAGTTTAGTGGTAAAACAAGAGCCTTCCAAGCTCTGGTCGAGAGTTCGATTCTCTTCACCCGCTCCATGTCCCAGTAGCTCAGCCGGATAGAGCATACGCCTTCTAAGCGTACGGTCGGGAGTTCGAATCTCTCCTGGGACGCTAAAAAAACCTTGTTATCTTTTGATAACAAGGTTTTTTGTTTGTCTAAAAATTGATGTATGTGCAAGAAGTGTAAAAAATATAACGTAACATATGATAATTATTATATACAACAGATTAAAGTGCATTAAAAAGGGCGCCGTTTATGCGCCCTGTTCCTCATATTTAATTTAAAGAATCAATAGGTTTATGATGGAACTCGAATTCATATCCAGATTCCCCTAACTGTTCACTTACAATATTATAAAACTTTTTCCCGTAAAAACTAGGTTCATTCTGCGAATACACTTGTATAATGAATTGTGTTCTCCCTATTGTACTTGGAACTTTTTCATAGATTTCATCACTTTCAATGAATCCTAAATATGTATTGATTTTGTCTTGTAAAAGTAAAATGTGTTCATCATCAAGTTCTTCGCTTTTATTCCACTCTAAAGCATCAAAGATTGCTAAGTATACATTATCGTTATTATCCTCATCTATTAAAACTAAATCGACTTGATCCGTATCATGTAATGCCATATAAAAGCCTCCTCATTATTCTTTTCTTATTACATTTATTTTCGTTGGTGGAATCTCTTCTAAATGTTCAAATGGTGGTTTGTTCCTACTTTTAACTATTGCACCTGATTCTGCAATTTCAGGGAAGGCTTTTTTCTGATTTTTAGTAAGAGGTGCAGTAGGTGAAGATTTTAACTCTACTAAGTCAATCTTACCATTTGCGTCCTTGCCTCCTATATCTATACGAGTGCGTACGCCCGATTTTGTTTGTACGGTTATTTGTTCATTCAATTCAGATTTAGGTTTTTGTTGTTTTATAACCTCGAACATTTTTGTTTCGTATTCTTTACCTGCTAAGCTATTAGCTTTTAAAGTTTTCCGTTGTTTTTCTAGTGTGGCTGCTGCATCTATTGCATTGGAAACTTTTTTTGCACCTTTGACTACTTTTATTCCCTTACCAACAGGCGTAAGTCCCGCAAAAACCATGACACCAGCACCAGTGCGTTCCCACCATGAAAGTTTTTCGCCAGTATCGGGATCAACACCTTCTATAACACGTCGTACATCGTATTCTCCCGATAACTCGCCCACTAGATCCCTGGTAACTTTCTCTAAACTTTCACCATCTTTTTTCGAAGAAGATGCACCAGGCGATGTGTTGTTATCTTCTGAAGAAGGGGTATTAGCTATAATCTCACTTTCAACTAGATTGCCGTCGTACTCAGCATCTGCCATGCGGAATTTTTCCGCAACTCTTTCTAATTCGTCAGCTATTTTATCGAATTCCGTTAAAACTGTGAACATTTTCGGTTTAGCTTCGTTAAACATTTGATAGAAATGTTGGCTAGTTGCTCCTGCCCAGTTTGCGGCAATATGTTCTGTTTGATTGTATAAACCATTATGTATTTGTTCTAAGGTGTACCGTACGTTCTTTACCGTCTTGGCTACTTGCTCTAGACGTTCAGGTGTTACTTTTATTTGTACCATACCATCCCTGCTTCTCCTATAATATTTTTACAAGAAAAGTATACCATATCTATACATTAGCCAGTGTATGTTAAACAAGCGATGAAAGAATCTCTTATATATTGTAGATAATAGGTGGGCCGGAAGTTCGGATCTCTCCTGGGACGCTAAAAATTGATGTTTTGGTGTAAGAGATGGGGGGAGGAATGAAATAGCATAATTAAGACGAGTGAAAGATTATCGCAAGAAGTGATTACTTATAAGTTTCGCGTCTAGTTTGGGTTATAATTGTAGCTCATTCTTAATATCTGTAACCTTTCCTTAGATATTAAGAAGTTGTATATGTAATTCTTTTTCTTAAATAAAAGGAGCGCCGTTTAGCACCCTGTTCCTCATAGTATTTAATTTCAAGAATCAATAGGTTTATGATGGAACTCAAATCCATATCCAGATTCTCCTAACCGTTCACTTACAATATTATAAAACTTTTTACCATTCTAGTACGATTGAGCAGCAGTTATCGAAACTTATCCCCGACAGTGTGTTACAATTAATAGAAGCGGAAAGCGAGAATCTCCAATTGACTGGACGTGTGATGGGTTGGACAGTTTAAGAAGGTTGTATAAAAAAGGGAGATGGCGCAAAGATGGCGAGATCAAATGAGAATGATTTAACGGAGAAATTGGCAGAAGGTCACCGAAAATATGGTGATGGCAACTTTACAGTACAGAACATCGGTGATGAAACTAACCCGGATTGGACTGTCGTAAAAAATGTGAGGAAGGGATCGGCAGGCATTCGCGAAGGCGAAGATATATTAAGACTGCGATCAAAATATATAAAATAGTACGGAAATGGGTGCTCAGGAGTTCGAATCTCTCCTGGGGCGCCAAGAAACCCTTGTTATCTTTTGATAACAAGGGTTTTTGTTTAGTTATTAATAAACTTCTCAAATACAAAACCATAATCTTTCAAGTTATATTGTTTCTTCGTATCAACGAGCCAGTTAAAGGCGATTTCATTGATTTCTTTAAACTGCTCTGCTAAATTTACTTGTGCGTTTGAAATACGGCTGAAAGCGTTAGATGCCATATCTAGACTTTTATGTGCATATTGCAATGTAATATCGTTGTCGTATGAGATTTCTTCTATTTTAAGTAAAGCTTTATATAAATCTTTTAATTCTTCAATATGTTTTTTATGAACATCAATTGAATAATGCTCATCTCCCATTTGGAACTTAATTTCTACATCTAAATCAATTGTTCCAGCAGTTTCAAGTGCTACGTTTTTAATTTGATATTTACTATAGCTAAAGCGGCGTAGTGTACGTTTTTTACTTGTTGCGCTTGTGCCATCTAGGTGGAGTAATCCTTTGTTTGTGAAACAATATTCATCTGATTTTGATTTAATTAGAAAATAAATTTTCTCCCCATCTTCATGCATCACGTAATCATCAGCATCAACTTTATCGTAGTCTTTTGGTGTGATGACAGAACCTACATCGCTTAGTCCTAATACATCTGCAGCCATTTTTTTAAACATACATAATCCCCCTTTTGAATTAAATTCTTAATTGTATAAAAATATATTAACACGATTTCAATAAAGTGTTTTCTTATAAATGAAAACATTTGAAGGTAAGTTAAGGAAAGTAACGAATAATTATTTCAACCCTAAGTTATTTAGTAAATCTATTAGTTTAAGGGTGGATTCTCCGAAAAATAACCAAGAGAAAAACAAGTGCTTATAGAGAAATTCCGTGATGTCATCTCAAGTAATATGAGGTGTTTTTCTATCCTTTTTTGAAATCTTACAATTCTGTAAGGTAACTGTAAGGAAGTTCGATGGTAACAAATTGCTAATCCTCTATAATGAAGGTAACAACGATAAAACGAGGAGGAAGAAATGATGAAAGGATTAATCGTAACGGGTTTAACAGTTGCATTTGGATTTGTAGCGTATGAGAAATTAACGTATGTAGTGGATGTTGTAAAACATTTAATTGCTTAGTAAAAAAACTGCCATGAGAGGGAAAGGGAATGAGTGAATGAATGGAATGGTTATTTGGAATTATAGGTACTTGTAGTGTAGTGTTATTGTTCTTTGTCCCGAGTGGTATACTTAGTTCGACAACGAGTTTGTTCTTCTTAAGTTTGTTTGCTTGTACGATGCTTATTATTATGTTTTTAATGAAGCGAAGTAAACCAATCTTCTATTTTAGCATGATTGTTATGGCAATTATTGTTCTCCAAATTATTACCCTTGTTATATACCCCACTATTATAAAAGCTTTCCATTAATGAGGAATCCTCTGCTTTAATTGCTGAGGGTTTTTATTTGCACATTTTTAATTTTTAGTAAGGATTTGTTTATATTGAAATATAGAAATTGAATATTTTTATATTTCAAACAAAAGGTTTTGGGATGTTGTGTTCTCATTACTCATTTGATATATTTACTTTAAAGATAATTAAAATCTAGAAAAAGAGGCGGACGTATGGATAAAAAAGAAAATACGGTCGTATTGTTTCCGCAGCTATCAGAGCGATATATTGATGAAGGTTTTTTAGCACTGAAAGAGCGGAAATTCGAAGATGCATTGCGCTGCTTTGAAATATTACGTCAGTATAATGCAGAAACGGAACAAACGGAACTCGCTTCTGTTATTTGTTTGTTAGAATTAAAGCATATGGAAGAAGCGAAAGACAAATGTGAACAGTTGCTTGAAACAGGAGCTGTGTTATTTGGTGATATTCTTGAAACATATGTGACGATTTTAGTTCAAACAAATGATTATGAAGGCGTTATTGAAACCGTCGAAAAAGTTTTGCAAACGAAAGATATAGTGCCTGAGCAAAAGGAAAAATTAGCACAGCTCGCTTTATTTGCAGAAGGTATGATAAATGAAGTAGATACGTCACTAGTCGATTCGAATTTTGAGTTGGATGAGTTTACTAATGAAATGTTTGGAGAAAACTTTGGGCAAAAGTTAAGAGCGATCCAGCAACTTTCGTTAAAAGACTTGGATCTTGCATTACCTATTTTAAAGAAATTTTTAATAGACGAAAAACAGCACCCGTATTTGAAAACTTCTATTTTGTATAAAATGATAGAAAATCAAATAGAAGAAGAAATAGAGGTAGAAAAGTTTGGGAATACGATTAAGGTGATTCCAGCATTTACAGGTCATAATGAGGAGCAATCCGATAACATTATACATACACTATCAAGCCGATTAGAGCAAAATTATCCCGATATATTTGATGCGATGGTTACATATTGGAAAGAATTGCGAATTAGCATTTTCCCATTTGCTCTATTAATGGATAAAGTAGAGATTTGGGCTGCTGTTTTAGAGAGAATTGGAAGAAAGCGTTTCGGATTAATTATTGATGAAGAAGAGCTTATGACAGCGTATAATATTGAATTGGAAGAGTTTCATATTGCCTATCAATGGTTATTACGTGTTGAAAGAGAAGGATATTTACCCGTATAATTATGAAAAAGAATCGTTCGGTTCTTGAAACGAGCATATTCTATGTTATAATGTAAGGGTTGCAAAAGGCAGAAATCTGCCTGTTTGTAAGAGAAGAGAAGTGTAATTCTCTTACTTAATATGTTTCATATTATTCTCGAACAAAATATACCGTAGTTGTCTCTTAGGCAATTAGTAGATTGGAACATTATATCTGAAAGCTTTTGCTAGAGGATTATTTGTATTTTTGTTATTTCGAAAAAGAGATAATGAAGATTTTAATCTATAGAGGTATGTGCATACATTATTATAGTTGGAGGGAAAGAATAAATGGCTACAAAATGGGAAAAATTAGAAGGTAACGTAGGCGTTTTAACAATCGAAGTAGATGCTAAAGAAGTAAACAACTCTATCGACGCTGCGTTCAAAAAAGTAGTACAAACAATCAACGTACCAGGTTTCCGTAAAGGAAAAATGCCTCGTCCGTTATTCGAACAACGCTTTGGTATCGAATCTTTATATCAAGATGCTATAGATATCATCTTACCAAAAGCATATGGTGAAGCGATTGATGAAGCTGGTATCTTCCCAGTTGATCATCCTGAAATCAACATCGAGAAGTTCGAAAAAAATGCTAACCTTATCTTCACTGCAAAAGTTACAGTGAAACCTGAAGTTAAATTAGGTGAGTACAAAGGTTTAGCAGTAGAAAAAGTTGAAACAACTGTAACTGACGAAGATGTAGAGAACGAATTAAAATCTTTACAAGAGCGTCAAGCTGAACTAGTTGTTAAAGAAGAAGGAACTGTTGAAAACGGTGATACAGCTGTAATCGACTTCGAAGGTTTCGTTGATGGCGAAGCATTTGAAGGCGGAAAAGGCGAAAACTACTCTCTAGCAATCGGTTCTGGTACATTCATCCCAGGTTTCGAAGAGCAAGTAATTGGTCTTAAATCTGGTGATTCTAAAGATGTTGAAGTATCATTCCCAGAAGAGTACCACGCTGCTGAATTAGCTGGCAAACCAGCAACATTCAAAGTAACAATTCACGAAATCAAAACAAAAGAACTTCCTGAGTTAAACGACGAGTTCGCTAAAGAAGCAGACGAAGCTGTTGCAACTCTTGATGAATTAAAAACAAAACTTCGTACAAACTTAGAAGAAGGCAAAAAGCACGAAGCTGAGCACAAAGTACGTGACGAAGTAGTAGAATTAGCTGCTGCTAACGCTGAAATCGAGATTCCAGAAGCTATGATCGACACTGAGTTAGATCGTATGGTTCGTGAATTCGAGCAACGTTTAAGCCAACAAGGTATGAACCTTGAGCTTTACTACCAATTCACAGGTACTGACGCTGACAAGTTAAAAGAGCAAATGAAAGAAGACGCTCAAAAACGCGTAAGAATCAACCTTGTTCTTGAAGCTATCATTGAAGCTGAAAACATCGAAGTTACTGAAGAAGAAGTAACTGCAGAAGTTGAAAAAATGGCTGAAATGTACGGTATGCCAGTAGACGCTATCAAGCAAGCTCTTGGAAGCGTAGACGCTTTAGCTGAAGATCTTAAAGTACGTAAAGCTGTAGATTTCTTAGTAGAAAACGCTGCATAATAAAATAACAAGGCACGATTTTAATCGTGCCTTGTTTTATAAATATAGAAATATATTTATAAAACTTTTCGATGAAGAAGGAAAACTTCCTTTACAAGTCGAATATACATATTTCAAAAGTTTCAAAAGTTTTAAAATTTTTTTATTTGTACATAACTAGTCATATTATTTGTATTTCTCGCCACGTAGTGACATAATATGTATTTACATACGATACATTTATCGTGTACATACGAAGGCAAGAGGTTAGCACTTTGTAAGGGGTGTGAAAATATGTTTAAATTTAATGATGAAAAAGGTCAATTAAAATGTTCTTTCTGTGGTAAAACACAAACGCAAGTTCGAAAGTTAGTTGCAGGTCCAGGTGTTTACATTTGTGACGAGTGTATCGAACTTTGTACTGAAATTGTACAAGAGGAGCTTGCGAAGGACGAAGAAGTAGAATTCAAAGATGTACCGAAACCGGTAGAAATTCGTGAAATCTTAGATGAGTATGTCATCGGACAAGATAACGCGAAAAAAGCACTAGCGGTAGCGGTATATAACCATTACAAACGCATTAATTCTAACAGCAAAATTGATGATGTAGAATTAGCGAAGAGTAATATTTCACTTATTGGGCCAACAGGTAGTGGTAAAACATTACTGGCACAAACATTAGCGCGTATTTTAAATGTTCCATTTGCGATCGCGGACGCAACATCTTTAACAGAAGCTGGATACGTTGGGGAAGATGTAGAAAATATCTTACTAAAATTAATCCAAGCAGCTGATTATGATGTAGAGAAAGCGGAAAAAGGAATCATTTATATTGATGAGATTGATAAAGTGGCACGTAAGTCCGAAAATCCATCAATTACACGTGATGTATCTGGTGAAGGTGTGCAGCAGGCACTTCTGAAAATTTTAGAAGGTACTGTAGCAAGCGTTCCGCCTCAAGGTGGTCGTAAGCATCCGCACCAAGAGTTTATTCAAATTGATACAACGAATATCTTATTCATCTGTGGTGGAGCGTTTGATGGCATCGAGCCAATTATTAAACGTCGTCTTGGTGAAAAAGTAATTGGATTTGGTGCTGAGAAGAAAAATGCTGATGTAAATGAGAAGCATGTTTTATCTCACGTATTACCAGAGGACCTTTTAAGATTTGGTTTAATTCCAGAGTTTATCGGTCGTCTTCCAGTTATTGCGAACCTAGAGCCGCTGGATGAAGATGCTCTTGTTGATATTTTAACGAAACCGAAAAATGCACTTGTTAAGCAATTCCAAAAACTATTGGAGCTTGACGATGTTGAGTTAGAGTTTGAAGAAGGCGCACTAATTGAAATTGCGAAAAAAGCAATTGAACGTAAAACAGGTGCTCGTGGACTTCGTTCTATTATTGAAGGCTTGATGCTTGATGTAATGTTCGAACTGCCATCTCGCAAAGATATTGAGAAGTGTATTCTTACGAAAGAAACAGTAGCTGATAATGAACCGCCGAAATTGGTGCTACAAGACGGTACTGTACTTGATACAAAAACATCTGCATAGTGCGAAGAAGAAACAGCAATTTTTATAATTGCTGTTTTTCTTTATGTTTAGCTATGTTCCTCCGCGGAAATACTAAGAGATAAAACATTGCGGGAGGAAATAAATGATGAGCTGGACAAATATATTTTTACTTGTTCAACTTGTTTTTGGTGTAATTGTCGGATTGTACTTTTGGCATTTACTTCGAAATCAGCGAACACAAAAAGTTTCAATTGATCGAGAATCGAAAAAAGAATTAGAGCAGCTTCGTAAAATGCGCGAGATTTCTTTAACAGAGCCGCTTGCGGAAAAGGTGCGTCCTACATCCTTTTTAGATATTGTAGGGCAAGAGGACGGGATTAAGTCGTTAAAAGCGGCTCTTTGTGGCCCGAACCCGCAACATGTGATTATATATGGTCCACCAGGTGTTGGAAAGACAGCGGCAGCACGTCTTGTTTTAGAGGAAGCGAAACGAAATCCAAAATCTCCATTTCGCACGAATGCAACATTTATCGAACTTGATGCGACAACAGCAAGGTTTGATGAACGTGGTATTGCAGACCCTTTAATCGGTTCGGTACATGATCCGATTTATCAAGGTGCTGGTGCAATGGGGCAAGCGGGTATTCCGCAACCGAAAAAAGGTGCGGTAACAGATGCACATGGTGGTATTTTGTTTATTGATGAGATTGGTGAACTACATCCGATTCAAATGAACAAAATGTTAAAGGTGCTAGAAGATCGGAAAGTGTTTTTGGAAAGTGCATACTATAGTGAAGAGAATACGATGATTCCAACATATATACATGACATTTTTCAAAAAGGTTTGCCAGCCGATTTTCGCTTAGTTGGAGCGACGACGCGTTCGCCAGAGGAGATTCCACCTGCTATTCGGTCCCGCTGTTTAGAAGTATTTTTCCGTGAGTTAGATACAGAAGAAATTCAAAAAGTAGCGAAGAATGCAGCGGACAAAGTGGAAATGCAAATAGGTGAGAACGGTATTGAAATGATCGGGATGTATGCAAGAAATGGACGAGAAGCGATTAACCTTGTACAAATTTCTGCTGGTATGGC
The DNA here is from genome assembly GCF_019656175.1 of Bacillus sp. BML-BC051. NCBI lineage: Bacteria > Bacillati > Bacillota > Bacilli > Caryophanales > Bacillaceae > Bacillus > Bacillus sp. BML-BC051. The sequence goes on along the minus strand of NZ_BPLI01000011.1, from coordinate 36,811 downwards.
AATAAATGAAGAACGTTCTTTCATTAAAGATGAAGATATAGAGTGGGTTGTTCACTCTAGTCAACTTACACCGAAATATGAAAAACGTATTTATCCTATTCCGAGAATCGGCCTTGTAAATGGACTGGCTGTATATGGACCAAATACAGGCGCGTTATTAGAAATTGAAGTAACAGCAATCAAAGCGAAAGATAAAGGATCGGTAAATGTTACCGGAATTGTTGAAGAGGAAAGTATTGGTAGTCAAACGAAATCCATTCGCCGTAAAAGTATGGCGAAAGGTTCTGTAGATAATGTATTAACGGTACTTCGTTCTCTAGATGTGTTGCCAGAAGGGTACGATATACATATTAATTTTCCAGGTGGTATCCCAATTGATGGGCCTTCCGCAGGTATTGCTATGGCAACGGGTGTATATTCAGCAGTGCATCGTACGTATGTGAATAATGAAGTAGCGATGACCGGTGAAATAAGTATACACGGTGAAGTGAAACCTATTGGTGGTGTGTACGCAAAAATAAAAGCTGCGAAAAAAGCAGGTGCGAAGAAAGTCATCATTCCTGCTGAAAACATGCAACCGTTTTTGTACACAATAAAAGGAATTGAAATCATTCCTGTTCGTAAGTTAAAAGAAGTATTTGAGCTAACATTTATGCAGGAAAATATGCATCGAGAGCTGGATGTACATACTGCTGTGGACGAAACAGATGCACAATCAATGTGAGAATGAACGATAATAAAATTTGCCAGACTTCGTTTAAGTTTGTATGCTTAAGCGGAGTCTTTTTTCCTTTTTATAAGGGAGAAAAACGAGGGATTTACAATTGCGGAAAATCTCTGCAATTGCATCTAGATGTATTGTAATATAAAATAGTTGAACAGGAGTTTAATTTATTATGGAGGTGCTATGTCTAGTATGAATACGAATGAAAGAATCGTACCCCTCCTACCATTAAGAGGCGTTCTCGTATATCCAACGATGGTTCTGCATCTTGATGTAGGACGTGATAAATCGATACAAGCACTAGAGCAGGCGGCAATGGATGAAAATATCATCTTTTTAGCGATGCAAAAAGAAATGAATATCGATGATCCGAAAGAAGATGACATATATAGTGTAGGTACAGTAGCGAAAGTGAAGCAAATGTTAAAATTGCCGAACGGTACGCTTCGTGTCCTTGTAGAAGGTTTACATAGAGCTGAAGTAGTAGAGTTTATCGAAGAAGAAAATGTAGTGCAAGTTTCTATCAAAACGGTAACGGAAGAAATAGAAGATGATTTAGAAGAGAAAGCTCTTATGCGTACATTACTGGAGCATTTCGAACAATATATTAAAGTTTCGAAAAAAGTTTCAAATGAAACATTTGCAACGGTAGCTGATGTAGAAGAGCCAGGAAGATTAGCTGATTTAATTGCTTCTCACTTGCCGATTAAAACGAAGCAGAAACAAGAAATCTTAGAGATTGTATCTGTGAAGGAACGATTACATACACTTATTTCAATTATTCAAGATGAACAAGAGTTACTTAGTTTAGAAAAGAAAATTGGACAAAAAGTGAAACGTTCAATGGAGCGCACGCAAAAAGAATATTTCTTACGTGAGCAAATGAAGGCGATTCAAACTGAACTTGGCGACAAAGAAGGTAAGGGCGGGGAAGTTGAAGAACTTCGTGAGAAAATTGAACAATCGGGAATGCCTGAAGAAACAATGAAGGCTGCACTGAAAGAATTAGATCGTTATGAAAAGTTACCAGCAAGTTCTGCGGAGAGCGGTGTTATTCGTAATTATATGGATTGGTTATTAGCACTTCCGTGGACAGAAGCAACAGAAGATATGATTGATCTTGCTCATTCTGAAGAAATTTTGAACAAAGATCATTACGGTCTTGAGAAAGTGAAAGAGCGCGTACTCGAATATTTAGCTGTACAGAAGTTAACGAATTCATTAAAAGGACCTATCCTTTGCTTAGTAGGACCTCCTGGGGTCGGGAAAACTTCGTTAGCGCGTTCGATTGCAACATCATTAAATCGTAATTTTGTCCGTGTATCCCTTGGTGGTGTACGTGATGAATCTGAAATCCGTGGTCACCGTCGTACGTACGTTGGAGCGATGCCAGGACGCATTATTCAAGGTATGAAAAAGGCGAAAACAGTTAATCCAGTCTTTTTATTAGATGAGATTGATAAAATGTCTAACGATTTCCGTGGAGATCCATCAGCAGCATTACTGGAAGTGTTAGACCCAGAACAAAACCATAACTTCAGTGATCATTACATTGAAGAACCATATGATCTATCGAAAGTTATGTTTGTAGCAACTGCGAATACACTTTCAAGTATTCCAGGTCCGTTACTTGACCGTATGGAAATTATTTCGATTGCTGGCTATACAGAACTTGAAAAAGTGCACATTGCCCGTGAACATTTATTGCCGAAACAATTAAAAGAGCATGGTTTACGAAAAGGTAATTTACAAGTACGTGATGAAGCGCTTCTTGAAATTATTCGTTATTATACACGTGAGGCTGGTGTTCGTACACTAGAGCGTCAAATTGCAAAAGTTTGTCGTAAAGCAGCAAAAATTATCGTTACAGCAGAACGCAAGCGTATTGTAGTAACAGAGAAAAACATTGTTGATTTACTTGGTAAGCACATATTCCGTTATGGGCAAGCTGAAAAAACAGACCAAGTTGGTATGGCGACAGGGTTAGCGTATACAGCGGCAGGCGGCGATACACTTGCGATTGAAGTATCTGTAGCGCCAGGTAAAGGGAAATTAATTTTAACTGGGAAACTTGGGGATGTTATGAAAGAATCCGCACAAGCAGCGTTTAGCTATATTCGTTCTCGTGCAGAAGAGCTTCAGATTGATCCGAATTTCCATGAGAAGAATGATATTCATATTCATGTTCCAGAAGGAGCAGTTCCAAAAGATGGACCGTCAGCAGGTATTACGATGGCAACGGCACTTATTTCTGCACTAACAGGTATTCCTGTAAGTAAAGAAGTGGGGATGACAGGTGAAATTACACTTCGTGGTCGTGTATTACCAATTGGTGGTTTAAAAGAAAAAACATTAAGTGCTCACCGCGCAGGCTTAACAAAAATTATTTTGCCAGCAGAAAACGAGAAAGATTTAGATGATATTCCAGAAAGCGTAAAAGAAAACCTTACGTTTGTGCTTGCATCTCATTTAGATGAAGTATTGGAGCACGCATTAGTAGGAGTGAAACAATGAAAGTAACAAAAGCAGATATTGTAATTAGTGCTGTTAAACCAGAACAATATCCAGACAGTGATTTACCAGAAATTGCATTAGCAGGTCGTTCAAATGTCGGGAAGTCTTCCTTTATTAATAAAATTTTAAATCGTAAAAAGTTAGTACGTATTTCTTCTAAACCAGGAAAAACGCAAACGCTGAACTTTTTCTTAATCAATGAGATGATGCATTTTGTTGACGTTCCAGGTTATGGATATGCGAAAGTATCTAAATCAGAGCGCGCAGCATGGGGCAAGATGATTGAAACATACTTTACAACGCGTGAGCAATTAGACGCAGCTGTATTAGTAGTTGATTTACGTCACCAACCAACAAACGATGACGTGATGATGTATGATTTCTTAAAGCATTATGAAATCCCAACAATTATTATTGCGACGAAAGCCGATAAAATTCCGAAAGGGAAATGGCAAAAGCATTTAAAAGTTGTAAAAGAAACGCTTGCTGTTGAAATTGGCGATGAAATTGTTCTATTCTCTTCTGAAACAGGACTTGGAAAAGAAGAAGCGTGGAAGGCAATTCATAGAATGACAAAAACAAAAAACGCGTGACGAATGTCGCGCGTTTTTTGTTTTATTTACTAAATTTTTTTATCTTACGTTTAATGTAACCTCAATATTACCTCTTGTTGCTTTCGAATAAGGACATACACCGTGAGCAGCTTCTACAAGTTCTTGTGCTTCGGCATGAGAAACGCCAGCAACGTGTACATCAAGTACAGCAGATAGGCCGAAACCACCATCTGTATCTTTTCCGATAGAAACGTGAGCAGTTACTTCTGTACTTTCTACTTTCACACGTTTCGTACGAATGACAAGTTGTAATGCACTATCAAAACAAGCGGCATAACCAGCAGCAAATAGTTGTTCTGGATTTGTTGCCTCTCCGCCTGCACCACCTAGTGCTTTCGGCATTTTTACATCAAGATTTAATATGCCATCATCTGAAATTACTTTTCCGTTTCTTCCACCTGTAGCAGTTACTGAAGCAGTATATAATTTATCCATGTTTATTCCCCTTTTCTATCATTTATTGTTTTCATTGTTTCAATTAGTTTATTTAATTGAATTAATAAAGAACGATATTCTTGTTCTGTAATTCCTAAATTTGTTGCCATTGTTGTCGGCAATGAACAAGCCTTTTCTTTTAAATCTTTACCTTGTTCTGTTAATTCAATACAAACTTTGCGCTCATCTTCTTTGGAACGAACGCGTTTTACAAGTTGTAATGATTCCATTCGTTTCAACATAGGTGTTAACGTACCGGAATCTAAAAATAGACGTTCTCCAATTTCTTTTACTGTTAGTCCATCTTGCTCCCATAGTACGAGTAAAGTAATGTACTGTGGATACGTAATACCCATCTCTTCTAAATATGGTCGATAAAAGCGGGTAACTTCTTTAGAACAGGCGTAAATAGAAAAACAAAGCTGGTTATCTAGATGTAAAGAATTCTCTGTCATACATAACTCCCTTCTAATTAACTTGTGCACAATTTAATTTTGTAAAATCAATATAACGAAAAATAAATACAATGTCAAATACATTGTATTGAGAAAGTTTGTGCTACAATTTGGAACAATCATACATATTTTTCTTCATGATGAAAGAAGATAGGAAAGATGATGTTATAATTCATATGGAATAGTTTCCATCACTTGATTATGAGTGCTTTTTTTGGTAACGTACAAATAGAGTTATTAATTTATAATCATTATAAAGTAGGAAGTCCTTATTAGTTTTACTGAATCTCCTTTATTACATACGGAGAATAAATAAAAAATAATCGGTTGTTCACACGATTGTCAGATTCATAAGAGGAAAGTTGTATTATGATAGTAGATAAAGTGATAAAACGGGTGAAGGGGGACATGCTGCGTGCATATTCTTGTTGTTAGTGTAAATTATCGAACAGCCCCTGTAGAATTTCGTGAGAAACTCACATTTCAAGCAGCAGAGCTAGAGCAAGCAATGACTACATTACAAAATCAAAAGAGCGTGTTAGAGAATGTCATTGTATCAACTTGTAATCGCACTGAGATTTACGCTGTTGTCGATCAATTACACACGGGACGGTATTATATTAAGAAGTTTTTAGCTGATTGGTTTCAGCTTGAAATAGAAGAAGTTGCACCATATTTAACTATTTTTGAACAAGATGGTGCAATAGATCATTTATTCCGCGTGACGTGCGGTTTAGATTCTATGGTAGTCGGAGAAACACAGATTTTAGGCCAAATAAAAGATAGCTTTTTAGAAGCGCAACAAGTAAAAGCGACAGGCACAATTTTTAATGAATTGTTTAAGCAAGTGGTTACGTTAGCGAAACGTGCGCACTCAGAAACGACGATTGGTGAAAGTGCGATGTCGGTTAGTTATGCTGCTGTCGAGCTTGGGAAGAAAATATTCGGCGAGCTAACAGATTGTCACGTACTTATTCTTGGTGCGGGCAAAATGGGTGAACTGGCACTGCAAAATTTATATGGAAGCGGTGCTCGTAAAGTAACAGTTATGAATAGGACGCTGACGAAAGCGGAAGTAATGGCTGAGAAATATATGGGACATGCAAAGCCTTTAAGTGAACTACAATGTGCACTACTAGAAGCAGATATTTTAATTAGTTCAACTGGTGCATCGGAGTATGTCATTACGAAAGAGATGATGACAAAGGTAGAGAAAATGCGCTCTGGTCGTCCTTTATTTATGGTGGATATTGCAGTGCCACGTGATATTGATCCAGCGATTGATGAGCTAGAAGGTTCTTTCTTATATGACATTGATGATTTGCAAGGAGTAGTGGAAGCAAATCGTACGGAGCGTTTGAAAGAAGCAGAGAAAATTCAATTTATGATTGAAGAGGAAATTGTTTTATTTAAAACGTGGTTAAGTACACTTGGTGTTGTACCGTTAATAGCAGCTCTTCGTGATAAGGCACTTGCTATCCAAAGTGAAACGATGGATAGTTTGGAACGAAAAATACCGAATCTTAGTGATCGTGAGAGAAAAGTAATTAGTAAGCATACGAAAAGTATTATTAATCAATTATTAAAAGACCCAATTTTAGTAGCAAAAGAAATAGCTGCTGAAGAGGGAGCAGACGAAAAATTAGCGTTATTTGCAAAGATTTTCGATTTAGAAATGGAAGACGTAGAGAGTAGTGCGGAAGAAGTAGAACATAAAAGAGCGTGGACACCATCCGTTCCATCTTTATAATTTGGAAGGATGATCGGATGAGTTTTTTAAATAACAGTATTATTTATCATATTGCAATTATTTTATATGCTTGTAGCATTAGTTTATATTTTATAGATTATTTTCAAAGTAACCGAAAGGCGAACCGATTTGCTTTTTGGTTACTTTCGATTGTGTGGGTTCTGCAGTCTATCTTCATGTTACTTCGGGCTACAGATTCAGAAACGAACCCTATATTAACTTTATTATCAGGGATTTATTTTTATGTTTGGCTATTGATTACAATGTCGTTAGTCATTAATCGATTTATGAGAATCGACTTTCTAGTCTTTTTTACAAATGTTGTCGCATTTGGCGTAAGCGCTTTTTCTATTTTTACACCGCTTGGAAAGATGTCGCCGGTACTCGCGGAGCAATTAGTTTCGGAACTTGTATATGTACACGTCGGTATGGCTATTATTTCTTATGCAACATTCACTGTATCGTTCATTTTTTCTATCATGTATTTATTACAATATCGCCTATTAAAAAAGAAAAAATGGAATGCGAGATTAAGAAGGTTAGGGAATTTACCGAAGCTAGAATCGATGTCTTACGGATTAAATTTATTTTCTGTTCCATTTTTCTTACTAGCTATTTTATTAGGTTGCATATGGGGATATACGAAATTGGACAATTTCCATTGGTATGATACGAAAGTGATTGGATCTTTTGTCGTTCTATTTGTATATTGTGCTGGTCTATATTTACGAGTGGCAGATGTGTTGCAAGGGAAGAAAATCGTACAGTGGAACATCGGAGCATTTCTCGTAATGCTAATTAATATTTTTCTATTAAGCAGTTTATCCAACTTCCACTTTTGGTATTTATAATGAGGAGAGAGAATTATGCGCAAAATTATTGTAGGGTCACGAAAGAGTAAATTAGCATTGACGCAAACAAACTGGTTTATTGATCAGTTAAAAGCGCTAGGTTTACCATATGAATTTGAAGTGAAAGAAATTGTCACAAAAGGTGATGTTATTTTAGATGTTACTCTTTCAAAAGTAGGCGGAAAAGGCTTGTTTGTGAAAGAGATTGAACATGCGTTACTTACGAAAGAAATTGATATGGCTGTACATAGTATGAAAGATATGCCGGCCGTACTTCCAGAAGGATTAATGATTGGTTGTACACCGAAGCGTGTTGACCCTCGTGATGCTTTTATCTCAAAAAGCGGAGCATCGTTTAAAGAGTTAGCTGAAGGCGCTATTTTAGGTACGAGTAGTTTAAGACGCAGTGCACAATTATTAGCTGCTAGACCAGATTTACAAGTGAAGTGGATTCGCGGAAATATCGATACACGTTTACGCAAATTACAAGAAGAAGATTACGATGCAATCATTTTAGCGACAGCTGGATTACAAAGAATGGGCTGGGATGATGAAGTTATTACAGAGCATTTAGATGAGACGTTATGTGTACCTGCTGTAGGACAAGGTGCATTAGCGATTGAGTGCCGTGAAGACGATAAGGATTTACTACAGCTGTTAGCGCATATGAATGATGCAGTAACAGAAAGAACAGTGGCAGCAGAACGAGTATTTCTTCATAAACTTGAAGGTGGATGCCAAGTTCCGATCGCTGGATATGCAACCCTTACAGAAAATGATGCAATCGAATTAACAGCTCTTGTCGGTTCTATGGACGGTTCTGTTTTATTGAAAGAGACAGTAGTAGGAACTAATTCAGAAGAAGTAGGATTAGAGGCTGCGGACCGTTTAATTAAACAAGGCGCAAAAGAACTCATTCTTGCTGCAAATAAGGGGCAACAATAAATATGAACGCTCTCGCTGGCAAAACGGTATTGATTACACGTGCCCAGCATCAAGCAAAACAAATGAGTGTAGTGGTGAAAGAAAAGAGCGGAATTCCATTGGAAATTCCGCTTTTGCGTATGGAAGGTATGTCTGATAGACAGATTCAACATATAGCAGGGCAACTACATTCGTATGACTGGGTTATTTTTACGAGTAAAAATGGGGTAACTTTTTTTCTAGATCGTTTGAGAAAGAAGCTCCCCGTAACGACTAAAATTGCTGCAGTAGGCGTGAAGACAAGGTTAGAGTTAGAAAAACGGGGCTATGAAGTGGAATTTGTTCCAACTTCATTTGTTGCAGAAGTATTTGCAGAAGAGTTTGTAAAAAGACTAAGTGGAAACGAATGTATTTTATTTCCGAAAGGGAATTTAGCAAGAGATGTAATTCCAGTTGCACTTCGCGAAATTGGTGTTTCTCTAGATGAGCTAATCGTATATGGTACGAAAGAAAATGCAGAGAAAAAACAAGAGTTGATAGAAGCGTTAGAAGTAGGGAAAGTAGACATTATTACATTTACGAGCCCTTCAACTGTTACTAGTTTTGTTCGTTTACTTGAGGGTACAAACTGGAGAGAATGGACAAAAAAATGTACAATTGCTTGTATAGGGCCTATTACGGAAAAAGAGGCGAGCCTTTATTTTCCGCATATTATTATGCCGAAAGAGTACACTGTAGAAGCATTGCTACAATGTATTTGTGAATCTATAAAGTGAAACTTTAATTAGTAGGGTCTTACTGCCCGCAAATAGCGGGATAAAATAAAAGAATGGGGATAGAAATTTATGAACTCTTTACAATTTAATCGTCATCGTCGCTTAAGACAAAGTGGTAATATGCGTGCGCTTGTGCGTGAAACGTTTTTACATACGGAAGATTTTATTTACCCTATTTTTGTATTAGAAGGAGAAAACGTTCGTAATGAAGTGCCTTCTATGCCAGGCGTATATCAAATGTCTTTAGATTTATTGCAAGCTGAAATGCAAGAAGTTGTTGATTTAGGTATTCGTTCTGTTATTGTATTTGGTTTACCTGCTGAAAAAGATGAAGTTGGATCATCAGCATATTGTGATCATGGAATTGTGCAACGTGCAATTCAACAAATTAAAGGTGAATTCCCTGAGCTAGTAGTAGTTGCGGATACATGTTTATGTCAATTCACAAGCCATGGTCATTGCGGTGTAATTGAAGATGGTATTATTTTAAATGACGAGTCTCTTGCGGTTCTTGCGAAAACAGCTGTCAGCCAAGCGAAAGCGGGAGCGGACATTATTGCGCCATCAAACATGATGGACGGATTTGTAACAGCAATTCGCCACGCATTAGATGAAAATGGTTTTGGGCATGTACCAGTTATGTCATACGCTGTGAAATATTCATCAGCATTTTACGGGCCATTCCGTGATGCGGCGCACGGTGCACCACAATTTGGTGATCGTAAAACATATCAAATGGACCCAGCGAACCGTATGGAAGCATTCCGTGAAGCAGAATCAGATGTAATGGAAGGGGCAGATTTCTTAATTGTAAAGCCAGCTCTTTCTTACTTAGATATTGTTCGTGATGTGAAAAATAACTTTAATTTACCAGTTGTTGCTTATAACGTAAGCGGTGAATATTCAATGATTAAAGCGGCAGCGCAAAATGGCTGGATTAATGAAAAAGAAGTTGTACTTGAAAAATTAATTAGCATGAAACGTGCAGGAGCAGATTTAATTATTACGTATCATGCGAAAGATGCAGCAAGATGGTTACAAGAAGGAGGCGCTAAATAATGAAAAAGTTTGATAAGTCGATTGCGGCGTTTGAAGAGGCGCAAGATTTAATGCCTGGAGGCGTAAATAGCCCAGTTCGTGCCTTTAAGTCTGTTGGTATGAATCCGTTGTTTATGGAGCGTGGAAAAGGCTCTAAAGTATATGATATCGATGGAAATGAATACATCGATTACGTATTATCATGGGGTCCTTTAATTCATGGTCATGCGAATGATCGTGTTGTGGAAGCTTTAAAATCTGTTGCTGAAAGAGGGACAAGCTTCGGTGCTCCAACGGAAATTGAGAATGAATTAGCGAAACTTGTTATTGAGCGCGTACCATCAATTGAGATTGTACGTATGGTTAACTCAGGAACAGAAGCGACAATGAGTGCGCTACGTTTAGCTCGTGGTTATACAGGTCGTAACAAAATTTTGAAATTCATCGGTTGTTACCACGGTCATGGTGATTCGTTATTAATTAAAGCGGGTTCTGGTGTGGCGACGCTAGGTTTACCAGATAGCCCTGGTGTACCAGAAGGTGTAGCAAAAAATACGATTACAGTAGCCTATAACGATTTGGAAAGTGTGAAATACGCTTTCGAACAATTCGGTGATGATATTGCTTGTATAATTGTAGAACCAGTAGCAGGGAATATGGGTGTTGTTCCTCCGCAACCAGGATTTTTAGAAGGTCTTCGTGAAGTAACGGAGCAAAACGGTGCATTGCTTATTTTTGATGAAGTCATGACAGGCTTCCGAGTTGCTTATAATTGTGGACAAGGTTATTACGGTGTAACACCTGATTTAACTTGTTTAGGTAAAGTAATCGGTGGTGGCTTACCAGTAGGAGCATACGGTGGTAAAGCAGAAATTATGCGACAAGTTGCACCGAGCGGGCCGATTTACCAAGCAGGTACTTTATCAGGTAACCCACTTGCAATGGCAGCAGGTTATGAAACGTTAGTACAGTTAACGCCAGAATCATATGTAGAATTCGAGCGTAAAGCTGAAATGTTAGAAGCTGGCTTACGTAAAGCGGCTGAAAAACATGGCATTCCGCATCATATTAACCGTGCGGGTTCTATGATTGGTATCTTCTTTACAGATGAACAAGTTATTAATTACGATGCAGCAAAATCTTCAAACTTAGAATTCTTTGCAGCTTACTATCGTGAAATGGTAGAGCAAGGTGTGTTCTTGCCGCCATCTCAATTTGAAGGCTTATTCTTATCGACAGCACATAGTGATGCAGATATTGAAGCGACAATTGCAGCGGCTGAGATTGCCATGTCAAAATTAAAAGCTTAATTGATGAAAGAAAATCGCTCTCCATAAGGGGGGTGATTTTTTTTATTCATAAAGTCAGCTTTCCGTACATAAATCTGTAATGACATATAGTTTGGGAGGGGGAAAAGAAGTGGCAACAGATCATTCATTACGTTTTTCATTAAAAGAATCTGTTTGGTTCCAAAAAGGACAGGAAGTCGAAGAACTTTTGTCAATTTCGTTAGATCCAGACGTTGAGATAGAAGAGCTTGATCATGAAGTTATCGTGAGAGGGCAATTAGATTTAACGGGAGAGTATGTTGCAAGGCAAGATGATTCGGCTTATTCATTAAGAGATCTATCACCGGCGAAGTCAATTGATTATGTGGAAACAAGAGAAGATGGGGTTAATGAACTTGTTCATTCCTTTCCGCTTGAAATATCAATTCCGAGAAACCGTGTGAAAGTAATTGAAGAACTATATGTATCTATCGAGGAATTTGATTATGAATTAAAGGAAAATGGTTGCTTACAATTATTAGCGGATATATCTATAACAGGTTTATGTGATGAAGAAAGAATTGAGGATGAAGAGGAAGAAACGGCGTATGCTGAGTTAGAAGATGATGCAGCGCAAGAGTATGAAACTAGACCGACGCCACAAGTAGAAGAACCAGCTTATAAGGAATCAGATGAGTGGGAAGATTACGCATTTGAACCGTTCCAACTAGAAGAAAGAAAAGAGCAGGAAGTAGAGGAAGAGGAAATAGAAGAACATGAATTTGTAGAGCGTGAAGAGGAAAAAGAAACAACGCCGCAATTTGAATTGTTCGGACGAAAAGATTTCAAAAAAGAGAAAGCGAAAAAACAAGAAGAACAAGAAGAAGAAACGTATTCTCAGCGAGATGAAAATGCGCTGTATTTAACGAAATTATTTACGAAAGAACCAGAAGAAGAATTTACAAAGTTAAGAATGTATTTCGTGCAAGAAGGAGATACAATCGAATCTGTTGCAGATCGTTATGAAACGTCTGTACAAAACTTATATCGTGTCAATCAAACAGAAGATATATATTTAACAGTAGGGCAAATTATTTATATTCCCGTTTCAAGGGCAAAAGCGAAATAAGTGAGTGTTTTTCACTCACTTATTTTCCTAAAGGCTATGTTTTGAATAGAAAGGGTTATTCGTATGGATATGGAATTACGAAATCGCTATGAACCCATTGTAAGGCAATATAGATTGGATACGCAGCATATGGAAGAGCACGGAAGCGTAACGAAAATTTACACGAATCAAGGTCCATATGCGCTCAAGAAAATAGAAGGCAGAAAGTTAGAGCGGAATAACTTTCTGCACCATATTCAATATTTGAAAGAGAAAGGTTTTTCAAATTATGTACCTATATACCATGCGACGGATGGAAATTATATTTTAAGTGATGGTACGTATAATTATTATTTAATGCCTTGGTTAGAACGTGCGGAAGGGAACGGCGAGGATAATGATCAATACCATAAAATGTTCCAGACTCTCGGAGCGTTGCATCAAAAAACGGTAAAAGAAGAAACGTATACAGAAGAAGATTTAGAGAAACATTATACAAATATATCCGATCGTTGGGAAAATGATGGTGAGATGTTAGAAGAGTTTCTTGTAGAATCTGAAGCGAAGTGGTATATGTCTCCGTTTGAATTGCAATATTGTACGTACTATCATCATGTCATGAGGGCGCGTGAGTTTGCAACGAAGCAATTAAATGAGTGGAACGATGCGATGAAAGAAAAAGAAAAAACACGCATTACTTTTGTGCATGGTAACGTATCACTTAATCACTTTTTATTTGATTATGAACGGAATGGCTATTTTATTAGTTTAGAAAAATCGAAGTTTGCAACACCTGTGCAAGATATAGTAGGGTTTTATTCTCGGTCTTTAAACACGTATCCAATTGCGCGAAGTGATCGGTTTGAATGGTATCAAATGTACCAAAAAAATTTCCCTTTTACGAAAGAAGAGCAACTACTCATGTTTGCGTATATGACGTATCCATCGCAATTTATTCGGCAAATCCAGTCTTATAAGAAAAGAAGAGAGAGTCGTAATGAGGAAAATGAACTTCTCGGAGTAAAGAGCTTACAACAATCGCATTGGCTTGTTAGCAATATAGAATATTTCCTTTCGCAATTACAAGCTGCCCAGCAAGGGAACGGATAAAAAGATAAGTAGCATCCTCTACTTATCTTTTTTGTGCGTTAAAAAATTCGTAGTCTTAAATTTATCTTGACGAATAGGGTTTCGTTTTTTACACTATTGTATATAATAATTAACAATCATATAAATGCCTTGAAGGGGAAGAGTATAACAAGAAACGTCTTCAGAGAGGAGAATCATTAGCTGGGAGATTCTCTAGATAGTTATGTTAGAAGGTAGCCCTGGAGCATCTTTTCTGAACGGAATAGTTCTCATTAGGAAAAGACGGATTTGTCCGTTATCAAATTAAGAGTATAAGCAAATTCTGAATTTGTTTGTAAATAAAGGTGGTACCGCGATGTCCCTCGTCCTTTTTTGGATGAGGGGCATTTTTTATTTTAAGGAGGGAAAATAATGTCAAACACGGAAAAGAATTTACCAACTAAATATGATCATATGTCCGTTGAAGAAGGCCTTTATCAGTGGTGGTTAGAAGGCAAATATTTTGAAGCAACAGGGGACGAGAAGAAACAACCGTATACAATTGTAATTCCACCTCCGAACGTAACTGGTAAGTTACACTTAGGTCATGCTTGGGATACAACTCTTCAAGATATTTTAACTCGTACGAAGCGTATGCAAGGTTACGATGTATTATGGCTTCCAGGAATGGACCATGCGGGTATCGCAACACAAGCGAAAGTAGAAGGGAAACTTCGTGAAGAAGGTATTTCACGTTACGATCTTGGCCGTGAGAAGTTCCTTGAAAAAGCTTGGGAGTGGAAAGAAGAATACGCGTCTCACATTCGTCAACAATGGGGGAAAGTTGGTTTAGGACTAGACTATTCTCGCGAACGTTTCACATTAGACGAAGGTTTATCTGATGCAGTTAATAAAGTATTCGTTCAATTATATGAAAAAGGCTTAATTTACCGCGGTGAATATATTATCAACTGGGACCCAGCAACACGCACAGCTCTTTCTGATATTGAAGTAATTCATAAAGAAGTTCAAGGTGCATTCTACCATATGAACTACCCATTAACAGATGGATCTGGTCATATTCGTCTTGCGACTACTCGTCCAGAAACGATGCTTGGTGATACAGCAGTAGCAGTTCATCCAGAAGACGATCGTTACAAACATTTAATCGGAAAAACAGTTACACTTCCAATCGTAGGCCGTGAGATTCCGATTATTGCTGATGAATACGTAGAAAAAGATTTCGGAACAGGCGTTGTAAAAATTACACCAGCTCATGACCCGAATGACTTTGAAGTAGGTAACCGTCATGACTTACCACGTATCTTAGTAATGAACGAAGATGGATCAATGAACGAAAAAGCTGGTAAGTATAACGGTATGGATCGTTTCGAGTGCCGTAAAGCGTTAGTGAAGGATTTACAAGAAGCGGGCGTATTAGTAGAAATCGAGCCTCATATGCATTCAGTAGGTCATAGTGAGCGTAGTGGTGCAGTTGTTGAGCCTTACTTATCAACACAATGGTTCGTAAAAATGGCTCCACTTGCTGAGAAGGCAGTAGAGCTTCAACAAAAAGAAGAAGAGAAAGTAACGTTCGTACCAGAGCGTTTCGAAAACACATATTTACGCTGGATGGAAAACATTCACGACTGGTGTATTTCTCGTCAATTATGGTGGGGACACCGTATTCCAGCTTGGTACCATAAAGAAACTGGTGAAGTATACGTAGGTACAGAAGAGCCAGCAGATATTGAAAACTGGAATCAAGATAACGACGTACTTGATACATGGTTCAGTTCAGCGTTATGGCCATTCTCAACACTTGGTTGGCCAAATGAAGATGCAGCAGACTTCAAACGTTACTATTCAACAGATGCACTAGTAACGGGTTATGACATCATCTTCTTCTGGGTATCTCGTATGATTTTCCAAGGTTTAGAGTTTACAGGCGAGCGTCCATTTAAAGATGTATTAATTCACGGTTTAGTTCGTGATGAGCAAGGACGTAAAATGAGTAAATCTCTTGGTAACGGTATTGATCCAATGGATGTTATCGAGAAGTACGGTGCAGATGCAATGCGCTATTTCTTATCAACAGGAAGCGCACCAGGTCAAGATCTACGTTTCAGTATGGAGAAAGTAGAGTCTACTTGGAACTTCATTAATAAAATTTGGAACGCATCACGTTTCGTATTAATGAACATGGATGATATGAAGTATGA
This sequence comes from Bacillus sp. BML-BC051, assembly GCF_019656175.1. Classification (NCBI taxonomy): domain Bacteria; kingdom Bacillati; phylum Bacillota; class Bacilli; order Caryophanales; family Bacillaceae; genus Bacillus; species Bacillus sp. BML-BC051. The sequence goes on along the minus strand of NZ_BPLI01000011.1, from coordinate 21,064 downwards.
AGAAATCGATTTAACTGGTGAAAAATCAGTTGCGGATAAGTGGATTTTAACTCGCTTAAACGAAACAATCGAAAGCGTAACGCGTAACATGGATAAATATGAGTTCGGTGAAGCTGGTCGTTCATTATACAACTTCATTTGGGATGATTTCTGTGACTGGTACATTGAAATGGCGAAACTTCCACTATACGGTGAAGATGAAGCAGCTAAGAAAACAACTCGTTCTATTTTAGCTTACGTATTAGACCAAACAATGCGTCTATTACACCCATTCATGCCATTCGTAACAGAGAAGATTTGGCAACATTTACCACATGAAGGTGAATCTATTACAGTAGCAGCATGGCCAACAGTTCGCGAAGATTTACAAGATACAGAAGCTGCGGCAGAAATGCACCTTCTAGTTGATATCATTCGCTCTGTTCGTAACATCCGTGCGGAAGTTAATACGCCAATGAGCAAAAAAGTTCAAATGCAAATTAAAGCAAAAGATGAGGCTATACTTGCTCAACTTACAAAAAACAGCTCTTACATTGAGCGTTTCTGTAACCCAAGCGAATTAATAATTCAAACGGATTTACAAGCGCCAGAAAAAGCAATGACTGCAATCGTATCAGGTGCAGAGTTATTCTTACCGTTAGCTGATCTTATCAATCTTGATGAAGAGAGAGCACGTCTTGAGAAAGAATTTGAGAAGTTCGACAAAGAAGTAGAACGTGTACAGAAGAAACTTTCAAACCAAGGTTTCGTAGCGAAAGCTCCTGCAGCAGTTATTGACGGAGAGCGTGCGAAAGAGCAAGACTACCTAGAAAAACGTGAAGCAGTTCGCCAACGTCTAGCAGATCTTGAGAAATAAAATGTTTTTTAGGGACTCACTATATTGGTGAGTCTCTTTTCTTTGCGTATAATAGGAGTATGAAGGTTGTCTTTTGAAAGGGGAAAGCATACGTGATACATACATACGAAGAAGCGATAGGATGGATTCATAGCCGATTGAAGTTTGGTATTAAACCAGGATTAGAAAGAATGAGATGGATGCTAGAAGAGCTTGGAAATCCAGAGCGTCACATAAAATGTGTTCATCTTGCTGGTACAAATGGAAAAGGTTCAACGTTAACATATATGCGCTACATGTTAGAAGATGCAAAATATAAGGTAGGAACATTTACATCTCCTTATATTGAAACATTTAACGAACGTATTAGTGTGAACGGAACACCAATTGCAGATGAAGAGATTACTGAACTGGTAAAGATGGTAAAGCCAGTCGTTGAAAAACTAGATGAGACGGATTTAGGGGAAGCGACTGAGTTTGAAATTATTACTGTTATGGCAATTTGTTATTTCGGTAAAGTTAATTTCTGTGATGTTGTTTTATTTGAAACAGGGCTTGGAGGGCGCTTTGATTCTACGAATGTTATTCATCCTGTTCTCACGATTATTACAAATATAGGCCACGATCATATGCATATTTTAGGAAATACACTAGGAGAAATTGCATATGAAAAGGCGGGGATTATTAAGTCTGGTGTTCCGGTTATTACTGGTGTACAAGATGAGGAAGCATTGCAAGTCATTCAAAAGGTTGCAAAGGAAAATCATGCAAACTTATACGAGATGGACAAGCATTTTACAGCGTTACATAAACAGTCTAGCGAAGAGGGAGAACAGTTCGATTTCACTTGTCCTTTCGCCACTTTTGAAGATTTGCGAATCTCAATGAAAGGTAGTCACCAAGTAGGAAACGCAGCACTTGCACTTATGGCAGTCATGTATGTCAAAACATACTTATCATTTTTAATTGAGGAAGAAGAAATAAGAACTGGATTACAGGAAGCGTATTGGATTGGGCGCTTTGAAAAACTGCAAAGTAATCCAGATATTATTATAGATGGTGCCCATAACCCAGAAGGTATTGAAAGTCTTGTGAAAACAGTAGAATCACATTACAAAGATAAAAATGTAATAGTTTTATTTACTGCCCTTGGTGATAAACAGTTGCATAATATGGTAGGTCAATTAGAAACAATTGCCGATGAAATTATTTTTACAACATTCGCCTTTGATCGTGCTATTTCTGCTGACAAGCTTGCATCGTATTCAAAGAAAGAGTCAAAATTAGTTTTTGAAAATTGGAAAGAGGCAATTGATACGAAGGTTGAAATGATTGGAGAAAATGATGTTTTTATCATAACAGGTTCTCTTTATTTTATTTCGGAAGTTCGAAAATATATTCGCGAGAAAAACTAGATAGTCTTTGCTATCTAGTTTTTTTGTTCTACAAATGAAGTCAAATGCATACATATAAGATAAATATATAGGGTTATTTGGCGAATTCCTCTGACAAATATCTCGTTTTTTTGTGAAATGAATATGATATGATGCGGACAACGATAAGAGGTGAGGTGTGAGTGTATGGACAAGCAATCACGAACGATCTCAGTGAAAGTGAATGGAACAGAAGCGAAGTATGAGGAGAAGAAGAAAGATGAATTTGAATGGATGGTAGTAGAAAGTGAAAGACCGAAAAACGTTGTTCCGTTTCAAAAAGCGAAATTGGTGTCTAAGGAAAAAAAACGAAAGAAGTGGAGCAATACGTTAATTGCAATTGTTGCAACTGCGATTGTTATTGGTACGGCGTTTGGGATGGGAATGCTACAGTTACTTAAAGGACAAGGTGCGACTGGGGGAAGTGAAGTAACAGCTTCGAAGCAGATGCGAAATGAAGAATCAAAGGTGGGCGGAACGGTAGAACAAACACCGGCATCAAAAGAGGAAAAACAAAAAGCACAGACAGGAACGTCATTAGATCCAATGAAATTATTTTTTGTTCAAGGAGGGATTTATTCTTCCGAAGAAAAGGGACAGGCTGCTCTTGAAGAGTGGAAAGGTAATGGAGGCGTAGTAGCTTTAAAACCGAGCGGTGATAAGTATGCATTAGTTGTTGGTATTGCTAGTGATGAACAAGGCATAAATCAATTAATGACGCAGTATAAAAATGATAATGTCTCTGTATTGAAAAAGAACTGGGATATAACAGATAAAGCGTTACTTAAAGATGATAAAGAAGTTGGTGCGTTTTTAATAAAAGTACAGCCTTTATATACTCATTTAGCAAAATATGCTTCTAGCGTACAAGCTAGTGGAAAAAGTAATGCAAAAGATATAGGTGCGATTGAAAAAGAGTGGAAAGCAATTGAAAAAGAAGGAAAAAGTATGAAGCAGGAAGAAGCAAAGAAATTGTATATGTATACGTCAGTAGCTGTGCAAACAGTGAAGGATGGAAAAGGTGATAAGGAATCTTTGGCGAAATTAAATCAAGTTATTATTGATGGTATGCTTTCGTATGAAAAAATTGTTTCACAAAAGGCGAAATGATAGGATAATGAAATGACGAAGGAAGAAGTATAGGTACTTCTTTCTTTTCTTTTGAATTTAGAGCAAAGTGCTTTCTCTATGACAGGACTATAATCGTATTTTAGTAAAGAAATATTATTTTGCTTAGAGAAAATAATATTTCTTTCATTTGTGGACAAACTATTCCTTTGATACGATTGATGTAAATGATTCTGCTTCATGTGAGAAAGGAAGGAGAAAATATGAGAAAAATTATTTTAGCATCAGGGTCACCTCGCAGGAAGGAATTGCTTGAGTTAGCGGGTGTACCATTTGAAATCATTGTAAGTGAAGTAGAAGAAACGATAGGTGCGTATTCCTCACCTTCAGATATTGTTATGTCCCTTTCCCTGCAAAAAGCATCTGCGGTAGCAGAAAATAACAGTGATCATATTGTGTTAGGTGCAGACACAATTGTTACATATGAATCGCGTATTCTTGGAAAGCCTTCTAATGAAGCTGAGGCGAAAGAAATGTTGCAATTATTATCAGGGAAAACACATGAAGTGTATACTGGGGTTGCAATTATAACAAAAGACAAAACAGTCACTTTTTACGAGCGTACAGAAGTTACGTTTTGGGAATTAACAGAAGAGGAAATTGACGCATACGTTGCATCAAAAGAGCCTCTTGATAAAGCGGGAAGTTATGGAATTCAAGGTAAAGGATCTATTTTTGTTCAACATATTCAAGGGGACTATTATAGTGTAGTTGGTTTACCAATTTCACGTCTTGTTCGGGAATTAAAACAATTTAATATTGATGTAACCCATGCGTAAAATTGCATGGGATTTTCTTTGAGAGAACAAATAAAAGGGGTGGAGAAATGAACGGTATTCGTGATGTTGTCAAAGAAGAACAGCCACGGGAGCGTTTATTGTTAGAAGGAGCAGGAAGTTTATCGAATCGGGAGCTTCTTGCGGTGTTACTCAGAACAGGTTCTAAAGAAGAAACAGTTTTAAAGTTATCAGATAAAATTTTACATCACTTTGATGGTTTACGTATGTTGAAAGATGCAACGTTAGAAGAGCTTGTCAGTATACATGGTGTTGGGATTGCAAAGGCAGCCCAGCTTATAGCTGCTTTTGAACTTGGTAGAAGAATGGTACGTTTAGAATATCAAAATAGATACAGCATTCGAAGTCCAGAAGATTGTGCGAGATATATGATGGAAGAAATGCGCTTCCTGCAGCAGGAGCATTTTGTATGTTTATATTTGAACACAAAGAATCAAGTTATACATAGGCAAACGATTTTCATTGGAAGTTTAAACACATCAATTGTACATCCAAGGGAAGTTTTTAAAGAAGCGTTCCGCCGTGCAGCAGCCTCTATCATATGTCTTCATAACCATCCTTCAGGAGACCCCACGCCGAGCCGAGAGGATATTGAAGTAACAAAACGCTTAGTAGAATGTGGCCAGATTATTGGAATTGAATTAATCTTATCTTAATAAAAAATATAGGGCAAAATTATATTGGAGCTGAAAATACTCATGTATCTAATTTTTGCCCTATGCTATTTTAAAATTTGTTGTAAGTACTTTAAAGTATACCTTTACAAACGCATCGTTTTTAGAAAGTAATTTAATCAATTTTTTTTGATTTAACAATTGTAAAACTGTAAACATCAGCATATAATAAAAACATCAAGAAAATTTGATTTAAGGAGAAGACCTATGAAAGAACTAGCAATGTATAATCAATTAACTAACCAATCATTTGAGACATACGAAAAAAAGTTCAAAGCATTGGCAGATCAAAGAAGGCTACACATCTTATACGAATTGTGCCAACGTGGGGAAACTTGTGTCTGTGATTTAACAGGTGTTCTCGGTTTACCACAATCAAAGCTTTCATATCATTTAAAACTTTTACTTGATGCAAATCTCATTACAAAAGAGACAAAAGGAACATGGAGTTACTATAACATTAATAAAAAAGAAGTAGACGCACTATTATCTGAGCAATTATGCTGTATATTTCGTCCCATGTCATAACTTTGATTGGGACGAAATAGTGTATTAATATATATTTAATCAATTTTTCTTGATAAATATAACATTTTGATAAGTGATTAAACTTGAATAATCATTCTGGATTTTAAATCAATTTTTTTTGATTTAAATAATCCAATTAAGGGACTATACTTACAATTTCAGCTAAAATAAGGAGGATTTTTTATGAAACCTATTCAACTTTCATTCAAAGTACAAGAGTGTTGCGGAACGGAAAATCAAACATTACAAAACAATATTGGTATGCAGAGATTAAAACAGTTACCAATAGCCATTATTGGGGGCGGACCCGTAGGGTTGGCAGCGGCAGCACATTTAGCAAAACATGGTGAATCATTTATCTTATTAGAAGCTGGAGAAAAAATAGGGTCAAACATTCGTACATGGGGCCATGTACGGTTATTCTCACCTTGGCAATATAACATAGATAAAGCAGCTCTAGCTCTTCTTGAACAACATGGCTGGGAATCACCAGACATAAACGCATTACCAACAGGAAGAGAAATTGTAGAACAATACTTACAACCGCTTGCGAACCTTCCAGAAATTAAACCATTTATCCATTTGAATACTAAAGTACTATCTATAGGTAAGAAAGATACAGATAAAATGAAGACAACGAATCGTGAAAAAATGCCATTCATGATCTATACAGAAAAAGAAGGTGTACTTCAAGTTTATGAAGCTAGAGCAATATTAGATGCTTCAGGTACGTGGGGAAATCCAAATCCGGCAAATTCTAATGGTATCTGGTTGAAAGAAGAGCAATCCCTTAACGAGCATATTTTTTATGGTATTCCAGATATATTAGGAAACGAACAAAAGCGATATGCCAATAAACATGTAGCTGTTGTTGGAAGTGGTCATTCTGCAATCAATGCTCTATTGGAGTTGGCAAAATTAAAAGAATCTTATCCAGGAACTAAGATTGTATGGATTATGAGAAAGCAACGTGTGGAAGAAGCATACGGGGGAGAGGAAAAAGATGCTCTTGAAGCACGCGGAACCTTAGGTAGCCGCATTCATCAATTGGTTGATGAGGGAATCGTGGAAGTAATGACACCATATAAAATTCAATACGTAGTTAGTACAAAAAATGGAATGGACATTGTAGGTCATCAGGATGAGGAAGAAATAAAAATTACAGATATCCAAGAGATGATTGTAAATACAGGAAATCGCCCTAACTTATCTATGATAAGTGAAATACGTACTTCTATTGATACTGCTACTGAAAGTGTAGGTGCTTTAGCACCGCTAATCGATCCTAACCTTCATAGTTGTGGCACTGTTCGCCCCCATGGTGAAAAAGAGCTTCGACATCCAGAGAAAGATTTCTATATTGTAGGTTCAAAAAGTTATGGAAGAGCGCCTACATTCCTTATGGCGACAGGCTATGAACAAGTTAGATCTATAGTTGCTTACCTTACTGGTGATTATGAGGCAGCTGGAAAAGTAGAACTAGATTTGCCAGAGACTGGTGTTTGTAGTGTGAATGTAAAGCCTAATAAAGTAGATGATTCATGTTGTGGTACAGAACCTTGTTGTTAAGGAGACTGACTGTAAGGAGTAGTAATTTTATATTACGCCTCCTTACAGAAGAATTAAGTTTGAAAGGAGAACACAATAAAATGATTATTAATCATGCGGGTAATTTAAAAAAAGACTATTTTTTATCCTATATAAGGTTAATAATGAATGCCCACCAATGTAATGTTGAAGATGCAAAGGATTATGTTTTTCAAAGTATGTTCAGACTCGAAAAAAACAGTTTAGGAAAGAAAACTTATCAGAGTTTCCTTGAAGCGTATCAAGAATTGAAACAATCTAATTAAATAAGTAAATCAGAGGTGGGATAAAGATGAAAGAAATATTAGATTCCATTGTAATTGGAGGCGGGCAAGCTGGTCTTGCGTCTGGTTATCACCTTCAAAAAAAAGGATTACAGTATTTAATATTAGAAGCGAGTGAGAGAACAGCTGGGTCTTGGTCTTACTATTATGACAGTCTTAAATTGTTTTCTCCCGCACGTTTTTCATCGTTACCTGGTATGCAATTCCCAGGTCATCCTGATGATTATCCCACGAGGAACGAAGTAATTGGTTACTTGCAAAATTATGTGGACAATTTTCAGCTACCAGTTATGTTAAATCAGCGAGTAGAATCTGTAGAAAAAGAAGACGAAATATTTAAAGTTCTAACAGGGTCTGGAGAGATATTTCAGGCTAGAACTATTATAAATGCAACTGGTTCTTTTCACAGTCCGTCTAATCCGATAATAACGGATCAAGAGAAATTCAAGGGGAATATTATACATTCGGCTATGTATCGGAGTCCGAATCATTATATTAATCAAAGAGTAGTGGTGGTGGGGCGGAGAAATTCAGCTGTCCAAATTGCGCTCGAACTGGCCGATGTAAGTAAAGTATCTTTAGCTGTACGAAAGCCTGTTCAACTTATGAAACAAAAAGTGTGGGGGAAGGACTTACATTTTTGGCTTAAGGTATTAGGCATAGATACCTTTCCGTTTTGGCGATTTGGAAAAACAGCACCGAGTTCAGGTGGAGTCATCGATTTAGGTGATTACAAGGAACGATTAGCTAGGGGGAATCCAGATCAAAGGCCTATGTTTACATCTTTTTACACTGATGGTGTAGTTTGGCCTGATGGGAAGAAGGAGCCAATCGATACGGTCATTTTTGCAACGGGCTATCATCCTAATCTCTCTTACTTCAATGCTATTGGCGCACTGGACTCAGAAGGAAGACCACTACAAATAGGTGGTGTAAGTACAGAAGTTCAAGGGGTATATTATGTTGGTTTGGAAGGTCAACGTTCGTTTTCTTCTGCAACATTAAGGGGAGTTGGGGCGGATGCTAAATTTGTTGTGAGAAAGCTAATAAGCTACTTAGAAAAATGAATGTATTAGAGAATGAAAGTAACACCATGACTTACTGGGGATTTGGTTAATATTCCTTTTAAATTCCGTAACTTAAGTCCAAAATCAAAAGTAGGATAAGGGAGATTTAGGAGGAGGTAAGTATGAAGATTAGAAAAGCAACCGAAAAAGATGTACGAGAAATTACGACTATTTATAATGAGGGTATCGAGGATCGTATTGCAACTTTAGAGACAGAAATAAAAACAGATAAATATGTGATGGAATGGCTATTTCAACGAGAAAAAAGATATTCAGTAATTGTCATGGAAGAGAATTCTCATATCGTTGGCTGGGCTTCCATTAATCCATATAGTCATCGATGCGCCTACCGTGGAGTAGGAGAATTATCTATATACATAAAAAGAGAATATAGAGGGAAAGGTTTGGGACAGAATTTACTTTTAGCTTTAGAAAAAAATGGACAGCAAAATGAATTTTATAAATTTGTTTTATTCACTTTTTCTTTTAATAATCTTGGTCAAGGGTTATATCGTAAAATGGGTTATCGGGAAGTAGGAGTGTTTGAAAAACAGGGGATCATGGACGGAGAGCATGTCGATGTTATGATTATGGAAAAATTATTAGGCTAATATTGCAATGATTTCAAATCCAAGATCAAAAACCAGTGATGTCACTTAATCACTGGCTTTTGATTTTTATTAATTTAGTATCTTAATAGTTTAGAACCGGAATTGTTGGCATTCTTAAAAATAAAGTATTAATGAATGTTTTCTTTCTAAACTTCCATAATGATAGGAAGAAGCATTGGACGACGTCCGGTTTTGGAATATAAGAATGGACTTAATACGTCTACAAGTGTTTGTTTTATTTGTGCCCAATTTATTATCCCTTCATTTAGTAAATTACATATACACTCTTCTACAATCTCTTCTATTTTCTTCATGAGTTCTTCTGATCCACGCATATATACGAATCCTCTTGTAACAATTGCTGGCTGAGATACTAATCGCTTTTGTTTACAATCTAAATTCAGGCTTATAATAATGATTCCTTCTTCAGATAGAATTCTACGGTCACGTAAAACAATGTTTCCAATATCACCTATACCACTCCCATCAACATACACAGCTTGAGAAGGGATGGTTTTATTACTAATTCTAGCTTCTCCTTTGGAGATTTCTAGTACTTGCCCATTGTCCATAACAAAGCAATTTTCTATAGGTACACCACATTCTACAGCTAATTCTACATGCTTTTTTAACATACGGTATTCTCCATGAATAGGCATGAAATATTTTGGCTTTAAAAGTGAGAGCATCAATTTTTGTTCTTCTTGTGCTCCATGGCCAGATGTATGAATATCACTTATTTTGTGATGAATTACATTTGCACCTACTCGATATAGTTGATTAATATTTCTGTTAACGCTTAACACATTCCCTGGAATCGGAGAGGAAGAAAGGACAACCGTATCCCCTGGAATAATTTGAATTTGTCGGTGATTACTATATGCAATCCTTGATAATGCAGCCATTGGTTCCCCTTGGCTTCCTGTACATATGATAGTTACTTGATGACTGGGAATATGATTGATTTCATGTACACCAACGAATATGTCCTCTGGAGCTTGGATATATCCTAAGTTTCTTCCTATTTGAATTGTTTTTTCCATACTTCTTCCTACAACTGCAATTTTACGATTATACAAAATAGAAGCCTCTACAACCTGTTGTAATCTGTGAACGTTAGATGCAAAAGTGGCAAATAAGATACGTCCCTGAGCCCCTGAAAAGATTTCCTTTACAGACTGCCCAACCTTTTTTTCTGACATTGAAAAGCCAGGAACTTCACTATTTGTACTGTCGGATAGTAAACACAATACACCTTCTTTTCCGATTTCAGCAATTTTGTGTAGGTTCGCCTCTGTACCAACGGGTGTAAAATCGAATTTGAAATCACCAGTATGTACAACATTTCCATTTGGAGTGGTGACTACTATACCAAATGCGTCAGGAATACTATGTGTTGTTCGGTAAAATCGTACTTTCGTGTGTTGAAATTCAACTTCTGTTTCATCCAATATATTTCTTATTTCAACATGGCGGATACTATGTTCTTCAAATTTACTTTTAATTAATGCTGCAGCTAGTTTCCCCGCATATATCGGTACTTGTATGCGTTTAAATAGAAAGGGAACCCCGCCAATGTGATCTTCATGTCCGTGTGTGATGAATAATCCTTTTATTTTGTCTTTATTTCTTTCTAGATACGTATAATCAGGTATAACATAATCAATACCTAATAGTTCAGATTCAGGAAATTTAAATCCAGCATCTACAATGATGATTTCATCTTCATACTCAATGACATACATGTTTTTCCCAATTTCTCCAAGGCCACCTAAAGCAAAAATCTTTGTTTTTCCACTTTGTAGTGTTTTCATGTGCCAACTCCTTATATATTGAAATATTTCAAGATTCCTTTATGATAAAAATTCCTGATTTTGAATAAGTAACTTCAAAATCAGGAATCATACAAAAAATATATTATTTTACAATCAGTACTGGACATTGAACCCTTTTAGCTACTTTATGGCTCACACTTCCTAGTACCATTTCTTGCAACGCATTGAGTCCCCGACTACCAAGTACCACTAATTCGAAATGACCTTTATTCGCATGGTCTACAATGGTTGGACCTGGTTCACCATGTAATATTTTAACTTCATAAGAAATACGATTTGCTTTTAATTTTTCCTCAATTGGTAAAAGTCTCTTACGACGGGATAACTCTAATTCTTCTTTCCCTTGTGCATGAATAACTTCATTCTTTGCTTTTGCATAATCGACTACAAATACAATTTCAACTGTGCATTCGCTAGATAAGGATGCAATTTTCATTGCTTCTTGAGTAGCACGTAAGGAATGTTCAGAGCCATCTACAGCTAATAGGATTTTTTTATACATATTTTCCACTCCTAATCATGAATTAATGTGAAGAAGCTTTTCTATTTGGGTTATTATATACTGCTAATTTTTCTACGAGTTTCTTACTAGAAGAATTTAAGTTTTTAATGGTAACAATATTTTGATTTTCTTGGTACTTAATAACCACTTTGTCGATAGCTCCGACTGCTGAATCATCCCAAACATGGGTATTTGAGAAGTCAATGACAATGCTTCTATTTTTAATATTGAAATCAAAGGATTCTACGAATCCTTCTACAGATGCAAAGAATAATTGACCATCCACATCAAATATCATATTTGAGCCATCTTGTTGTTTTGTAACTTTTATTTTTGAGATTTTAGCAACAAAGAATATAGCACTTAGTAACACACCAGCAATTACACCTTTTGATAAATCATGTGTTGCAACGACAATGATAACTGTTACTAACATAACTGCTGCATCACTTTTAGGTGCTTTCACTAAATAAGAGAAAGAAGACCAATCAAATGTGCCAATCGATACCATGATCATAATTCCTACAAGAACAGGCATTGGAATTTGGACGACTAAATCTCCTAATACGATGATGAGGAATATTAAAAATAGTCCTGCAATTAGCGTAGACAGTCTACCACGTCCACCAGATTTTACGTTGATTACCGATTGCCCAATCATTGCACAACCTGCCATACCACCAAAGAAACCTGTAACAATATTTGCGATCCCTTGACCTCGGGACTCTTGATTTTTATTGCTTTCTGTTCCAGTCATGTCATCTACAATAGACGCTGTTAGTAAAGACTCCAATAGTCCAACAATCGCTAAAGCAATGGAATATGGAAAAATAATGCTTAATGTTTCAAATGTGAATGGAACGTCTGGAATAAAGAACGAGGGTAATGATTTTGTAATCGATCCTAAATCACCAACAGTTCGTAAGTCTAAATGCATATAAATCGCAATAGCTGTTAATAGTACAATTGCTATTAATGGAGCTGGAATTGATTTAATAAATCGCGGTACAATATAGACAATTCCTAATGTAATTGCCACAAATACATATGTCAGATTGGAAATACCAATAAAATGTGGTACTTGAGCCATAAAAATTAATATTGCTAACGCATTAACAAAACCAATCATGACAGCACGTGGGATAAATTTCATTAATCGTGCTACTTTAAATACACCAAAAATAATTTGTATAACACCTGTTAAAATTGTTGCGGCTAATAAATAATTTAGCCCGTGTTCTTTCACTAAAGGAACCATAAGTAATGCCATTGCACCGGTTGCTGCTGAAATCATTCCAGGACGACCACCTACAAAGGCAATAATAACTGCAATACAAAAGGATGCATATAATCCCACCATCGGATCTACACCTGCAATAATGGAAAATGCGATTGCCTCTGGAATTAATGCTAGTGCAACTACAATCCCCGCAAGGATATCAGCTCTAACATTTGAAAACCATTCTGTTTTTAATTTTTCTACCACTGTTTTATACACCTCATGTCATTTATTTTGTGGCTTTTAAGTCTCATAAAAGCCGCGTTCACGATTTAATAAAAACAGTCTAACACTTATCGTCCCAAAAAGGAACCTTTTTGATACTAATTTTACAACTCCAAGTTATGGTATGATAAAAGAAACGTCTAAATTGTTAGGAGAGCATGTATGTTAATCGGATATATGAGACCATATCAAGATGACTTGAAATGTGAAGAACAACTCAAAAGCTTAGAGAAATGTAATTGTACGATGATGATCTCAGAGGAACATTCATCGGCAAAAAAAAGAGTACAACTTAAAAATATGATAGATAACCTAAAACCAGATGATAAAATTGTTGTTACAAAACTTTTCACATTAGCTGATTCAACACGTCATCTTGTTGAGTTATTACAAGTCATTGATAATAAAGGTGCTTACATTTACTTTGTTCAAGAAGAAATTGATACAAGTCATACAAATGGGTATCATTTTGGAGATATTGTAAAACATCTAGTTGATTTTCAAAGTGATGTAATTAGTGAAAAAACGAAGAAAGGCTTGTATGAAGCGAAACAAAAGGGAGTGACAGCAGGGCGTCCTAGAAAGCCTGATGAGAATGTAAAACGTGCTATTGTTATGTATCAAAGTGGTGACTATAGTTTAGCTGAAATACGAGAAGAAACTGGAATCAGTAAATCAACTTTATATAGATATTTAGAAAATTGAATAAGAAAAACAAGCTTTTGTTCAATAAGAAAATTTTAACCATGAAAAAAGTCACTTTCCTGTACGCTTAGGAAAGTGATTTTTTGGTTATCTTTGAATGTATTACGGATGAATGCTTATATAATACGGAATCATTACTTTGTAAAGGCTTTGTAAATTATTTTATAATCAATTGAAAAAGTTATATGCCAATGATAAATTAATAACGAAGTTCGATATTGCTTTTCGATTTTGATGCTATAGGAGGGGGCAAACTTGGAGGATAAATTATTAAGAAAGTTATTTTTAGGGTTTATCCAAATCCACATTTTACATCATGCTAAGGAACATCCCATTTTTGGTGCATGGATGTTAGAAGAACTGAGGGAACATGGCTATACTATAAGTCCTGGAACCTTATACCCTATTCTTCATGCGATGGAAAGTGATGGTCTTTTGAATAAAGAGGATCGTAATGTAGCCGGAAAAATCAGAAAGTATTATACAGCTACTGAAAAAGGGCGAGATGTTCTAGTGGAAGCACGAAAGAAAGCATACGAACTTTTTAAAGAAATTAAAGAATAATAAGAAAGGACGTGTAGAATGAATCATACAACACAGCAAAGCAGATTTAAGATTTTATTAGAAATACTGCTTGTTTCTACTCGACTTGGACTTACATCTTTTGGGGGGCCAATAGCACATCTTGGTTACTTTCACGAAGAGTATGTTCGCAAAAGAAAATGGATGGATGAAAAAAGTTATGCGGATTTAGTTGCGTTATGTCAGTTTTTACCTGGCCCTGCTAGTAGTCAAGTTGGTATTGGTATTGGTGTAATGCGTGCAGGTGTATTAGGAGGAATTCTTGCTTTTATAGGTTTCACTCTTCCTTCTGTTATTGCATTAATCATATTTGCATTAGTTTTACAAGGTTTAAACATTGGAGATGTTAGTTGGATTCATGGGCTAAAAATCGTAGCGGTAGTAGTAGTAGCGCATGCGATTTTAGGAATGGCTCAAAAGTTAACACCAGATTTACAACGTAAATCAATTGCATTATTTGCTTTAGTTGGAACGTTATTATGGCAAACAGCTTTCACACAAGTTGGTGTCATTTTATTATCGGGGCTAGTGGGTTATCTTATCTATAAAAATCATGCGGATAACGATGAAGTGAAACTAAGTTTCCCAATCTCCAGGAAGTTAGGAGTAATTTGTTTATCACTATTCTTTGGATTACTTATTTACCTTCCAATTCTAAGAGAGGTTACATCGTTAAATTGGATTGCAATGTTTGATAGTTTTTATCGCGCAGGTTCTTTAGTTTTTGGTGGAGGTCATGTTGTGTTACCGTTACTGGAACGTGAATTTGTACCTACAGGCTGGATGGATGAAGCGTCATTTTTAGCTGGTTACGGTGCTACTCAAGCTGTACCTGGACCATTGTTTACATTTGCAGCGTATATTGGAGCTGTTATTGGTGGATGGCAAGGTGGATTATTGGCAACTGTAGCTATTTTCTTACCAGCATTTCTTCTTATTTTAGGTACATTACCGTTTTGGGATCAACTAAGACGAAATCCTAAAATTAAAGGTTCTTTAATGGGAGTCAATGCGGCAGTAGTCGGCATTTTAATCTCAGCTTTCTATCATCCGATTTGGACTAGTGCAATCTTACAACCTGTTGATTTTGCTTTTGCAGCCGTATTATTTAGTATGTTAGTGTATTGGAAGTTACCACCTTGGGTCATTGTAGTGATGGGAGCTGTTGGAGGTACAATAATATCACTATTATAAAATAAATAATTGTGTTTTAAACTACCATTATATTTGGTGGTTTTTTGTTTCATTTAAAACGAAAGAAAATATATTTTTTGTAACAAAAACAATAATTTTCGATAAAATAAAAATGTAAATTGACCAAAAAGTTTTTAACAGGATTTATAGGACTTATTGTATATTTTCTGAGCGGAAAAAGTACAATGTTTTATAAGAATTGAGCATTAAGGTGCAGTGTAAAGATACTATAAATATAAGTTGTTTTTGGTTGATTATATAAGTGATTAATTATATACTTATTTCAAGAGGGAGAGAAAATTAAAAATGAATCCATTTAATGAATATTACGTTTAATTTTCGCTCAATATATAAGTATATGCTTATGTAATTATAAGAGGAGGTGTGGATATGGAAAAAACGGTTATAGAATTAACAAGAGCGTCACAGTTATTAAAGCTACTAGGAGACAAAACAAGGCTAACAATAGTATCAATTCTCAAACAACGTGAATGTTGTGTCTGTGAACTTTTTGAAGTGTTTGACATGAGTCAACCCTCAATCAGTCAACATCTTCGAAAGTTAAAAGACTTAGGCTTGGTGCAAGAAGAGCGTAGAGGTCAGTGGATTTATTATTCTTTAAATCAAGCAAGTGATTTATACACACTTTTAGAAGATATTTTAGTACATGTACCAGACCAAACAGAGAAAATTAAACAAATTGAGAAGAGCAATCCTACACTCCGATGTGGTTGTTAATAAATAGTCAGAAAGGGAAGTGAGAAGGATGAGCAACACGGGGAAAAAACGTCTGTCTTTCCTAGATCGATATCTAACCCTTTGGATTTTTCTTGCCATGGCAGTAGGAATAGGAGTCGGCTATTTATCACCTGGATTTGTTGAAGGCATGAATAGTTTACAAGTAGGAACGACCTCCATACCGCTTGCGATTGGGTTAATTTTAATGATGTATCCGCCATTAGCGAAAGTGCGCTACGAAGAGATGGGACGCGTTTTTAAAGATGTAAAAGTATTAGTATTATCACTCGTACAAAACTGGATTATTGGTCCTGTTCTGATGTTTGCTTTGGCTGTTATATTCTTACCGGATAAGCCAGAGTATATGGTGGGCTTAATTATGATAGGTTTAGCTCGTTGTATTGCGATGGTTATTGTTTGGAATGACTTAGCAAAAGGTGATACGGAGTATGCGGCAGGATTAGTTGCTTTTAACTCTGTATTCCAAATGTTATTTTTCTCAGTATACGCTTATGTGTTTGTAACAGTCATTCCAGAATGGCTAGGTATTGAAGGAGCTGTTGTAGATATAACAATGGCTGAGGTTGCAAAATCAGTCTTTATTTACTTAGGAATTCCGTTTATTGCAGGAATGTTAACACGTTTTATCTTTGTAAAAACAAAAGGCCGAGAGTGGTATGAAAAAGTCCTTATACCAAAGATTAGTCCAATTACATTAATCGCATTGTTATTTACAATTGTTGTGATGTTCTCATTAAAAGGAGAGGTCATTGTTAGCGTACCATTTGATGTTGTACGTATTGCAATTCCATTACTCATTTATTTTGTAATCATGTTTTTTGTCTCTTTCTATATGGGCAAAAAAGTGGGTGCAAGTTATGGGGTATCAACAACATTAGCATTTACAGCTGGTAGTAATAACTTTGAATTAGCAATCGCTGTAGCTGTAGGGGTATTTGGAATTCAGTCTGGTGCAGCGTTTGCGGCGGTTATTGGACCTTTAGTTGAAGTTCCCGTTATGATTGCTCTCGTAAATGTAGCACTCTGGTTCCAGCGTAAATACTTTCAAACACAACCAAAATAAATATTCATAAAAAAGGTGGAATTATCATGGAAAACAAAAAAACAATTTACTTCTTATGCACAGGAAACTCTTGTCGTAGCCAGATGGCAGAAGCTTGGGGTAAAAAATATTTAGGTGACAAATGGAATGTACTTTCTGCTGGTATTGAGGCACACGGAGTAAATCCGAATGCAATTAAAGCAATGAAAGAAGTAGACATTGATATTACGGACCAAACATCTGATATCATTGACCGTGACATTTTAGACAAAGCAGATTTAGTTGTAACACTTTGTGGTCACGCAAATGATGTATGTCCAACAACGCCACCACATGTAAAACGAGTTCACTGGGGATTTGATGATCCAGCTGGTCAAGAGTGGTCTGTATTCCAAAAAGTTCGTGATGAGATTGGCGGACGTATTAAAAAGTTCGCTGAAACAGGAGAATAATTGAAAACAAAATAAGCCGAGAATTTTTCTCGGCTTATTTTATAAAGAAGGGGAGAAATCAGAAATGAAAAAGATTGAAATTTTTGATCCTGCAATGTGTTGCTCTACTGGGGTTTGCGGACCAAGTGTTGATCCAGAGTTAATTCGTGTATCAGTTGCTGTTAACAACTTGAAAAATAAAGGAATTAATGTCACTCGTTATAACCTTGCGAGTGAACCAGATGCATTTGCAAATAACAATGTCATTAGTCAGTTGTTAATGGAAAAAGGACCAGATGTTCTACCAGTTACTGTGCTAGATGGGAAAGTAATCAAAGAAAGAGCGCATCTAACAACAGAAGAGTTATCACAACTCACAAACCTAACAGAAGAAGAATTAAGTCAGAAGCCAAAAGTACGTTTAAATCTAAACGTGAAAAAATAAAGAAAGAAGTGAATGGCAATGACAAACTTATTTAATCCACGTGGCATGACACTTACACCCTTTTTATTTTTTACTGGTAAAGGTGGAGTAGGAAAAACATCAACTGCATGTGCAACAGCTATTACGTTAGCTGATATGGGGAAACAAGTTTTATTAATAAGTACTGATCCAGCTTCTAATTTACAAGATGTTTTCGAAATAGAACTTACAAATAAACCGAAAGAAATTCCAAGTGTTCCGAATCTACAAGTAGCTAACTTAGATCCTGAAACAGCAGCACATGAATATAAAGAACGTGTTGTTGGACCATACCGTGGAAAGCTCCCAGATGCTGTTATTGCAACGATGGAAGAGCAATTATCTGGAGCTTGCACAGTAGAAATGGCTGCATTTGATGAATTTTCTACGTTACTTACTAATAAAGAATTAACATCGAAATTTGATCACATTATATTTGATACAGCACCAACAGGTCATACGTTACGTCTTCTTCAACTTCCTACGGCTTGGAGTGGTTTCCTGGAAGAAAGTACACATGGAGCTTCTTGTTTGGGACCATTAGCAGGGCTTGAAGATAAAAAAGAATTATATAGTCAAACAGTTGAAGCGTTATCGAATCCGAAGCAAACCTCTTTATTGCTTGTGACACGTCCTGATAGTTCACCGTTGCAAGAAGCAGATCGTGCAGCCAAAGAATTAAAAGAACTTGGAGTTAGCAATCAATATTTGCTTATAAATGGTGTTTTAACGAATTATGTGCAAAATGATGCTGTTTCTAAAGCTTTGTTTACGAGACAAGTACGTGCATTAGAAAACATGTCAGAAGAGCTAAAAGGTCTTCCAGCTTATGAACTTCCATTAGTGCCATTTAATGTTACCGGAATAGAGAATATGAGAAAGTTGGTTCGGCCAATTGAAAGTCTCTCAATTTTAGATGAGATACAAGAAGAAATTGCTATATCTCCTCTGCAAAACTTGATTACAGACCTTTCTGAGACAGGAAAAAGAGTTATTTTTACAATGGGAAAAGGTGGAGTAGGAAAAACAACTGTAGCTTCAGCCATTGCAGTTGGTCTTGCTGAAAAAGGGCATCGTGTACATTTAACTACAACGGATCCAGCAGCACATATTGATTATGTCATGCATGGAGAACAAGGGAATATTACAATCAGTCGTATTGATCCAAAACTGGAAGTAGAAAACTACCGCAAAGAAGTGATTGAGCAGGCTAAAGATACAGTAGATGAAGAAGGTTTAGCATATTTAGAAGAAGATTTACGTTCGCCTTGTACAGAGGAGATTGCGGTATTCCGTGCTTTAGCTGAAATTGTTGAAAAAGCAAATGATGAAATTGTGGTAATTGATACCGCACCAACAGGTCACACATTATTGTTACTAGATGCAGCACAAACGTATCATAAGGAAATTGCACGTTCTTCTGGTGAAGTACCACAATCCGTGAAAAATTTATTACCACGTCTTCGCAATCCAGAAGAAACAAGTGTTGTCATTGTAACGTTAGCAGAAGCGACACCAGTCCATGAAGCAAGTCGTCTACAAGAGGATTTAAAACGTGCAGAAATTCATCCGAAATGGTGGGTAATTAATCAAAGCTTTTATGCAACGCATACGATAGACCCAGTACTAAAGGGAAGATCACAATCTGAAGTGCCATGGATTCAAGAAGTTCAAAAAGAATCACAACATAATTGTGTAATTATTCCTTGGCAATCAGAAGATGTTATTGGATATGAGAAACTGAAAGAATTGACAGTTCAATAATTGTTCATTAGGAGGCACTCACTATGCATAAAGTCGTTATTTTAGGAACAGGACCAGCCGGATTAACAGCAGCTATCTACTTAGCACGTGCGAATATGAATCCACTTATTATTGAAGGAACTCAGCCAGGTGGACAATTAACTACAACAACAGAAGTAGAGAATTTCCCAGGTTTCCCTGATGGTATTATGGGACCAGAGCTAATGGACAATATGAGGAAACAAGCAGGACGATTTGGTGCGGAGTTTAAAAATGGTTGGGTAGAAAAAGTGGATGTATCTCAGCGACCATTTAAAATTACTGTAACTGGAATGGGAGAGATAGAAGCGGAAGCCATTATTGTTTCTACAGGTGCTTCTGCTAAACTGCTAGGGATTCCAGGAGAGAAAGAACATATGGGTCGTGGAGTAGGAACTTGTGCAACATGTGATGGATTCTTCTATCGTGGTAAAAAAGTCATTGTAGTTGGTGGTGGAGACTCTGCAATGGAAGAAGCAAACTTCCTAACAAAGTTTGCAACAGAAGTTCATATTGTACATCGTAGAGATGAACTACGTGCATCTAAAATTATGCAAGATCGTGCAAAAGCAAACGAGAAAATTACTTGGGGATTAAATAAGACACCGATAGAAGTAATAGCAGATGGAAAAGTTACAGGTCTAAAAGTGAAAGATAACGAAACCGGTGAAGAAGAAATAATTGAAACGGACGGTATTTTCATTGCGATTGGCCATCGTCCAAATACAGAATTTTTAAATGGTCAAGTGGAGATAGATGAAGTTGGTTATATTGTTGTAAAACCAGGCACAACAGAAACAAATATACCAGGAGTATTTGCATGTGGTGATGTGCAAGACCATAAGTATCGTCAGGCAATTACAGCTGCAGGAACTGGTTGTATGGCTGCATTGGATTCTGAACGCTTCTTAGAAAATCATGCTGTGCATGATTGGAGTCAATCTTTATAAAACGGGGGAAGTTAAAATGAATATTACAGATAAAGCAAAAGAGTTTATTGAGAAAGCTATGAAAGAAAACGGTGTTTCAACATTACGTTTTACATTTGATGGTGCTGGATGCTGTGGCCCTAGTTACGGTATTAATTTAGGAGAAGCACAAGAAAATGATGTCACGGAAACAGTAAACGGTATTCAAGTTGCTATGGATCCAAAGGTAGCTGAAATTGTAAATACACTAACACTAGACTATGTAGAAGATCAACAAGGTGCAGGTCTTGTTATCAGTGGTGGATCTAACTGCTGCTAAATTATAAATTAAAGGAGACTAACAAACATGACGAACTATCACGAACTTGTAAATGTTCCATTAAAAAAATGTT
>NZ_BPLI01000010.1:0-101265 GCF_019656175.1 Bacillus sp. BML-BC051 | reverse complement strand
AGATTTCCATATGGAAATCTCCTATTTTTTTATTTTCCAGTCACATAATCGTAAACGATATCCTCAACTGCCTCGTATACATCAATTTCAGTATTTGAATGAATTATCGTTTGAATATGTTTAATTAGCATTTCCTGATCCTCATTTGACATAGGATTATATTGATATTGCTGAAAACTTTTTATAATCATCTTCTCAATTAATTTTCTATTCATGTTTTCCCCGCCTATATGTACGTATGTATTGTTTTATTGTACTTGAAGTGAAGTGAAAAAACTACCATGCACTATTTGTGTATAAAAATCCGCTTGTATATATTATTTTTCTAGTAAAATTAAGTTTTTTAAGTTTGTAAAATTTATAAATATTTAATTGACTCTATAAATATACAATATTATAATCATACTTAATTTAAAGAATCGATATGAGGAGGAGTATATGAAAGTCGCGATTATTGGAGCAACTGGGTATGGAGGTATTGAGTTAATTCGGTTATTAGAGCAACATCCATATTTTTCGATAGCATCTCTTCATTCTTTTTCACAAGTTGGTGAGTGTATAACAAATGTATATCCGCATTTTCAAAATGTTCTTGTTCATACGTTACAAGAAATTGAAGCGGAGGAAATAAAGAAGAAAGCAGAAATTGTATTTTTAGCAACCCCAGCAGGAGTATCAACAGAGTTAACTCCGAAATTATTAGCAGTAGGTTTAAAAGTAATTGACCTCTCAGGAGACTTTCGAATGAAAGATCCTTCGACATATGAACAGTGGTATAAAAGGGCAGCTGCAAAAGAAGAAGTTCTTAGGGAAGCTGTATATGGGTTAAGCGAATGGAAAAGGTCCGAAATTCAAAATGCAAATTTAATTGCAAACCCAGGATGCTTTGCTACAGCTACATTATTAGCGATATTACCGTTAGTACGTAGCGGCATGATTGAAGAAGATTCCATTATTATTGATGCGAAATCAGGAGTATCTGGAGCAGGAAAAACGCCAACAACGATGACGCACTTTCCTGAGTTATACGATAACTTACGTATTTATAAAGTAAATGAGCATCAACACGTTCCTGAGATTGAGCAAATGCTTGCGGAGTGGAATAGGGAAACAAAGCCAATCACGTTTAGTACACATTTAATACCGATATCACGAGGGATTATGATTACACTTTATGCGAAAGTAAAACGAGAAATGGGAAGAGAACAGCTTCAAAGGTTATATGAAGAAACGTATGAACAATCGCCTTTCATTCGAATTCGCACGCCAGGAGAGTTTCCAAGTCCGAAAGAAGTGAGGGGCTCAAATTATTGTGATATTGGGATAGCTTACGATGAAAGAACAGGAAGAGTGACAGTCGTTTCTGTTATAGACAATATGATGAAAGGTGCGGCTGGGCAAGCGGTTCAAAATGCAAATATAGTAGCGGGGCTAGAAGAAACAACAGGCTTACAACATATGCCGCTTTATCTATAAGGGGGACATGATGACTAAAGTAGAGTCTATTACAAAATTAGAACATGGTTCCATTGTAGCGCCAAAAGGATTTTCGGCAATCGGTACTGCAAATGGTCTGAAAAAAGAAAAAAAGGATTTAGGTGTAATCATTTGTGAAGTGCCGGCATCATGTGCCGCTGTTTATACAACGAATCAAATACAAGCAGCCCCGTTGCAAGTAACGAAAGAAAGTATAGCGGCTGAGGGGAAATTACAAGCTATTATTGTCAATAGTGGAAATGCAAATGCTTGTACAGGAATGAGAGGCTTACAAGATGCTTACGAGATGCGTGCATTAGGGGCGGAACATTTTGGAGTGAAAGAACATTACGTTGCAGTAGCTTCAACAGGTGTAATTGGTGTTCAGCTGCCGATGGATATAATTCGAAAGGGAGTTGTAACTCTTATCCCCACGAAGGAAGTAAGTGAAGCTCATTCTTTTGCTGAAGCGATTTTAACGACGGATCTTATAACGAAAGAAACGTGCTATGAGATGATGATTGATGGGAAGAAAGTGACGATTGCTGGTGTTGCGAAAGGTTCAGGGATGATTCATCCAAATATGGCAACGATGCTAAGTTTTATTACGACAGATGCTCATATAGAGCATGACGTATTGCAAACAGCATTATCACAAATAACGAATCATACATTTAATCAAATTACGGTGGATGGAGATACTTCTACGAATGATATGGTTATTGTTATGGCAAGTGGATTATCAGAAACGAAACCAATCAATATGGAACATGCAGATTGGGAAACTTTCGTATTTGCTTTACAGAAGGTATGTGAAGATTTAGCAAAAAAAATTGCACGAGATGGTGAAGGTGCTACGAAGTTAATAGAAGTAAATGTGCTAGGAGCTCGTACGAATGAAGAGGCAAAGAAAATTGCAAAGCAAATAGTCGGTTCGAGTCTTGTGAAAACAGCAATACATGGTGAAGACCCAAATTGGGGGCGAATTATTAGCAGTATGGGACAAAGTGAAGTAGCGATTCATCCGGATACAATTGATATTACTCTTCAATCTATCGCTGTGTTAAAAAATAGTGAACCCCAAATGTTTTCTGAAGAGGAAATGAAAAAGAAATTAAAAGAACATGAAATTATGATTGATGTGTATTTACATTTAGGAGAAGAGACCGGATCAGCTTGGGGCTGTGACTTAAGTTATGAATATGTGAAAATAAACGCTTGTTATCGTACATAAGGAGAGGGAAGATGAGCGATTATATTGTAGTGAAATGCGGCGGTAGTATGTTGGATCAATTAAATGATGTGTTTTTTGATTGTATAAAGAAATTGCAACAGAAGTATAAAGTAGTGATTGTCCATGGTGGTGGCCCAGAAATTGATGCGCAATTAAAAGGTTGTAACATCAAAGTAGAAAAAAGAGATGGGTTACGAGTAACACCAAAAGAAGTTATGGATATTGTTCAAATGGTGCTATGCGGAAGTACGAATAAAAAATTTGTAATGAAGTTGCAAAGGCATAATTTACTTGCGGTAGGTTGTTCAGGGTGTGACGGCAATTTACTTCAAGTTCAACCTGTCAGCGGAAAAATAGGATATGTGGGAGAAGTAAGTTATGTCGAAACAGCCTTACTAAAAGGATTGATAAATTTGAATTATATTCCTGTTATTGCTCCGGTCGGGATACATGATAATGAGATTTATAACATAAATGCGGATACAGCTGCAGCTGGAATTGCAGCCGCATTATCCGCAAAAGAACTCATTTTTATTACGGATGTAGATGGGATATTACATGAAGGAAAATTAGTAAAGAAAACGGATGAATCGGAAATTATTACTTTAATAGAAAAAGGAGTTATTACAGGCGGGATGATTCCGAAAGTACAGGCGGCACTAACGTCATTAAAAATGGGAGTGCAAAAGATAAGTATTGTGAACGGTACAAAAGATTTTACTGAAGTTACGGGCGAGTGTATCGGAACGACGGTAACGAAAGGAGTAAGTATCGTATGACAAGTCATCTTTTTCAAACGTATGGGAGAAGAAATATTGAGCTTGTAAAGGGAAGTGGAACGGAAGTTATTGATGAAAATGGTAAGCAATATTTAGATTTCACATCAGGAATTGGCGTATGTAATTTAGGACATTGTCATCCTACGGTTATGAAAGCTGTCCAAGAGCAACTTCATGATATATGGCATATATCTAACCTGTTTACAAACAGCTTACAAGAAGAAGTAGCATCATTATTAACAGAAAATACAGCGTTAGATTCTGTTTTTTTCTGTAATAGCGGGGCAGAGGCGAATGAAGCTGCTTTGAAGCTAGCTCGTAAGCATACTGGAAAATCTCTCGTCATAACGTGTCAGCAGTCTTTTCACGGTAGAACATTCGGAACGATGAGTGCGACGGGGCAAAATAAAGTGAAAGAAGGCTTTGGTCCGCTCCTTCCGTCTTTTTTACATACTCCGTTTAACGATATAAAGGCGTTAGAGGAAGTAATGAATGAAGAAGTAGCGGCGGTAATGGTAGAAGTTGTTCAAGGAGAGGGAGGAGTCATTCCTGCTGATTTATCTTTTTTGAAAGCAATTGAAACATTATGTAATAAGTTCGGTTCCTTATTTATTATAGACGAAGTACAAACAGGGATTGGAAGAACAGGGACATTATTTGCTTACGAACAAATGGGAATAGATCCTCATATCGTTACTGCCGCTAAGGCGCTTGGAAATGGCATTCCCGTTGGAGCGATGATTGGCCGGAAGGAACTTGGAACATCGTTTACTGCAGGATCACACGGTTCAACGTTTGGTGGGAATTATATTGCAATGGCTGCAGCGAAAGAAGTATTGCAAGTAAGTAAGAAACCATTGTTTTTAAAAGAGGTAAAAGAAAAGGGCGAATACGTATTAGAGAAGTTGCGAGAGGAATTACGACATGTTGAATGTATTCAAAATATACGTGGTAAGGGGCTTATGATAGGGATTGAGTGTAAGCATGAAGTTGCGAGTTTTATAGAACAACTAGAGAAAGAAGGACTTCTCGTATTACAAGCAGGACCTAATGTGATAAGGCTATTACCACCACTTATTGTAACGAATGAAGAGTTAGAACAGGCAGTATATATGATAAAAAAAGTAGTTTGTACAAAAAACGTATCAATCATATGAGGGGGAAATTCCATGTCAACTGTACAAGTACCGAAATTAAATACGAAAGATCTTTTAACATTAGAAGAATTGACGCAAGAAGAAATTATTTCTTTAATTGAGTTCGCTATCTATTTAAAAAAGAATAAGCAAGAGCCTTTATTACAAGGAAAAATATTAGGGCTTATCTTTGATAAACATTCGACTCGTACTCGCGTATCTTTTGAAGCAGGAATGGTACAGCTCGGAGGACATGGCATGTTTTTAAGTGGGAAAGAGATGCAAATTGGAAGAGGGGAGAGCGTTTCAGATACTGCGAAAGTATTATCTCATTATATTGACGGGATCATGATACGTACATTCTCACATGCCGATGTAGAAGAGCTTGCAAAAGAATCGAGCATACCTGTTATTAATGGATTAACGGACGATCACCATCCTTGTCAAGCGTTGGCAGATTTAATGACGATTTATGAAGAAGTGAAGACGTTTAAAGGAATTAAATTAGCTTATGTAGGTGATGGGAATAACGTATGTCATTCATTGTTGTTAGCGAGTGCGAAAGTCGGAATGCATATGACTGTTGCGACCCCTGTAGGATATGAACCGAATGAGGAAATTGTAAAAAAAGCGTTAATGATTGCTGAAGAAACAGGAGCTGAAATTGAAATTTTGCATAATCCTGAATTAGCGGTGAGTGAAGCAGATTTCATATATACTGACGTTTGGATGAGCATGGGGCAAGAAGGAGAAGAAGAGAAATATACTTTATTTCAACCTTACCAAATTAATAAAGAACTTGTTATGCATGCGAAGCAAACATATCGTTTCTTACACTGTTTACCCGCCCATCGTGAAGAAGAAGTAACAGGAGAAATTATAGATGGACCACAGTCTATCGTCTTTGAGCAAGCTGGTAATCGATTGCACGCGCAAAAAGCATTATTAGTAAGTTTATTTAAAAATGTAGAAGAACTTTCTTAAATGATGTGCATCTCCAGTTGTTACGTACAAATAACAATTGGAGGTGCACTTTTTGTATTGAAATGTCATATGTATATTTAGTTAACCATTTTGATATCATTTATAATAAAAGAGGAAACTAAATTTGTTTTTCAGAGTGTGTAAGGACATACTACATATAAAAATATAGTTAAAGAGATGATGAGGGTGAAAACAACTAAGAAAACATATTCGTTTTTTCAGCGGATGTGGAGAATATTAAAGTTTCAATATTATAAGCTGCTTCGATCACCAGAAGGAGCAAAGAAAGTATCGTTAGGTTTTGCAATTGGGTTTGGTTTAGAGATGCTGGTCATATATACGGCATCGCTCGTATATGTAATATTTTATCCGATCGTTCGATTAGCAAAGGGATCTTTTCCTGCTGCGGTTATTGGCAATATTATTGGGAAAATATCATTTTTACCGGTATTTTTATTTCCAGTTGCTTATGCGTTAGGAAAAATGATTTATCCATTTCATGTGAAAAAAATACATCATGAACCATTTACGATATCTGACTTGTTTTCAAGCCATATTTTCACAATATTAAAGAGCTTATTACAGAGTGAAGTGTATGTATTAATTGGTATGACGATAATAGGAGTTGTGTTTGGGGTAATTTCATATTTTGTTGTGCATTATTTATATGAAAAAAACCGTAAGTTACGTTTGAAGAACAGAAAGAAACGAGTGAGAGAACCACTCGTGCAAATATAAAGAGTGTCACATTCATTTTCTCCTTTGAATATGTTTAAGAAAAAGGAGGAGAGAATGAATGTATTATTATTATGTACCGCAAGTATACCCATATGTAAATTATTATCCGGTAAATGATATGAGGCAGCAATTTGGAGTGTATCAGCAGCAACAATTTCAGCAATTACCACAAATACCACCACAGCAACCTACGCAAGAACAAAAACCATATTTAACGACATGGCCATATTCAAATGTATACTATGGTAATTATTACGAATCATAAAGCTGCTTCTATTTAGAAGCAGCTTTATGCGTTTGTTTTCAAAATTAAATTTTGAATGGTTTGAAGAGAGTGAATGAGTTTTTCACGTTCTTCCTCAGATAATGTTTGGAAATTTTCTTTTAATTTGTCTAAAATGAATTGTTGATACTGATTTACTAACAATTTCCCTTCAGCTGTTAGGGAAATTAAAATGACCCGTCGATCTTTTTCACTATAATGACGCTCTATTAATTCTTCTTGAATTAGTTTGTTTAATAGAGGTGTCATGTTAGGCCGTGAAATCGCTAGCCGCTTACCGATTTCGGAAACTGCTAATGTGCCATTTTCATGCAGAAGCAGCAATACTTGTGTATGTGATGGCGGCATATGTCTTTGAGAAGAAAATTCTCCAGGAAGCATAAATTTGCGATAAAAAAGAGGCACTAGCGAAAGAAGATGATCAACAATACGTTCCCACTCGCGTGATTCCATATAAAGGCCCCCTTCCACACTATCATTGTAACAAAAAAGACAGGGTATAAAAATAGAATTGTTTCATGACAGCTTTAATATTTGTAGGATAACACTTGCTTTGTAAACGCATTAGCAATAATTGCATAGCCGTTATCATTTGGGTGTACTTGGTCAAATAATAACTCTTTTTTATCATTCGATATTAATTTACGAACTGGCAAAACGATAGATGGTTGATTTGCTTTTGAAATGGAATAAACAGATTCATTCCAGCCATCTAAAAACATATCTGCATAACTGGCGATGGAGTCATCGAGTTGTAACGGGTTATAGAGCTCTGAGAGAATGAGTAAAGCGTCCGGGTTTTGATCGCGAACTGTCTTTACAATAGTTTTTATATCCGCTTCAAAATGAGCTTTTTCTTTATTTAATATTTTAATACCGTCTATAACACCGACATCACGATTTAAGCGAAATAAATTATTTCCTCCAATATTAATCGTAATGATATTTGCTGCTCTAATCTTTTGCTTTACATCTTCTGATTGAACTTTTTTAGCGAGACGATCTGTTGTAAGACCGTTTATCCCAAGATTTTCTATGGTAATTGGTTTATGAATTTGTGCTTCTATTTGTCTAGAACCTAATTCAGCAAATCCCCCTTGTGTCGATCCATATCCTTTGGCGAGTGAATCACCTAATACGAGGTGATAAAAGGAATCGTTTGTTTGCTTATCAATCCAACTTGGAGTAGATGTTTTTTCTGTTTTTTCTTCGGGTTCATTTTGTTTTGTCTCATCGTTCTTTTCGAAATAAGAATAAGAAATGATTAGAAGGAGGAGACAAACAATTGTTAAGATGACTTTTTTCATAAATTCATCCTCCTTGTAATTGGTAATTGTATCATATTCAGCAGTATTAACAATGTAAGGGCATATTATATGTTTATGAAAAGTTTACAATAACTTTACAGAAAATTTGTAGAAGTATGTCAAAAAATATTGACGATATGAAAGTACATTATATATGATAATGTCAGATAAGGTGAAATTTTAATGAGTAGGGCTTTATTTCCTGCTAATTAAAGTTTCAACAATCGGGCGTTTAAGGGGAATACTCATTAGCGCAGGATGAAATGAAAATCTTGTCTCTAATAGAAGAAAAAAGGTATGTGGTTAGAGGCAAATAGAGGTTTATTTCATTATTTTTGGTAATTGTATAAGGGGGATTTTTTGTGAAAAAGTCAAAAAAAATGCTAGCTGGAGCAACTCTTGCTATAGGTGTAATAGCGCCGCAAGTATTGCCAACAACAGCTCATGCGGATGAGAACAATGGGGAGAGTACGGTTAACTTACGAATTCTAGAAACATCAGATATTCACGTTAACTTAATGAATTACGATTATTATCAAACGAAAACAGATAATAAAGTAGGTCTCGTACAAACTGCAACACTTGTTAATAAAGCACGTGAAGAAGCGAAGAACTCTGTCCTATTTGATGATGGGGATGCATTACAAGGGACACCGCTTGGAGATTATGTAGCGAATAAAATAAATGATCCGAAGAAGCCTGTGGATCCTAGTTATACACATCCATTATATCGTTTAATGAATTTAATGAAGTATGACGTCATCTCTCTTGGGAATCATGAATTTAACTACGGTTTAGACTATTTAAACAAAGTAATTAGTAAAACAGAGTTCCCGGTTATTAACTCGAACGTCTATAAAGATGATAAAGATAATAATGAGGAGAACGATCAAAATTACTTTAAACCATATCATGTTTTTGAAAAAGAAGTAGAAGATGAATCAGGTCAAAAACAAAAAGTGAAAATTGGCGTAATGGGATTTGTTCCACCTCAAGTTATGAACTGGGATAAAGCGAACTTAGAAGGAAAAGTGAAAGCAAAAGATATAGTTGAAACAGCGAAGAAAATGGTGCCAAAAATGAAAGCAGAAGGTGCAGATGTTATCGTTGCACTAGCGCATTCTGGTGTTGATAAGAGTGGATACAACGTTGGTATGGAAAACGCTTCGTATTATTTAACAGAAGTTCCTGGTGTAGATGCAGTATTAATGGGACATTCACACACTGAAGTGAAGGATGTATTTAATGGTGTTCCAGTTGTAATGCCTGGTGTCTTTGGAAGTAACTTAGGTATGATTGATATGCAATTGAAAAAGGTAAACGGAAAATGGGAAGTACAAAAAGAGCAATCGAAGCCGCAACTGCGTCCAATTGCTGATAGTAAAGGGAACCCATTAGTAAAATCTGATGAAAAATTAGTTAATGAAATTAAAGATGATCACCAAGCTACAATTGATTATGTGAATACAGCTGTAGGAAAAACGACAGCGCCAATTAATAGTTATTTCTCATTAGTACAAGATGATCCTTCTGTACAACTTGTAACAAATGCACAAAAATGGTATGTAGAAAAGTTATTTGCTGAAAATGGACAGTACAGCAAATATAAAGGAATTCCAGTTTTATCTGCAGGAGCACCATTTAAAGCAGGTGGCCGAAACGGTGCTACATATTATACGGATATTCCAGCTGGAACGTTAGCAATTAAAAACGTTGCAGATTTATATGTATATCCAAATACGTTATATGCTGTAAAAGTAAATGGGGCACAAGTGAAAGAATGGCTTGAAATGTCTGCAGGTCAGTTTAATCAAATCGATCCAAAGAAAACAGAAGAACAACCATTAGTAAATATAGGATATCCTACATATAACTTCGATATTTTAGATGGCTTAAAATACGAAATTGATGTAACACAACCAGCGAAATACGATAAAGATGGAAAAGTTGTAAATGCAAATACGAATCGTATTATAAATATGACATATGAAGGTAAGCCAGTAGCTGACAATCAAGAGTTCATCGTCGCTACAAATAACTATCGCGGAAGTAGCCAAACGTTCCCAGGTGTAAGTAAAGGGGAAGTTGTATACCAATCACAAGATGAAACACGTCAAATCATTGTGAAATATATGCAAGAAACACCAGTTATTGATCCAGCAGCAGATAAAAATTGGACGTTTAAACCGATTGTTGCAGATAAATTAAATACAACGTTCGATTCTTCACCAAATGCACAAAAGTATATAAAGAAAGATGGGAAAATATCATATGTTGGACCATCTGAAAATGAATTTGCTAAATATGCAATTGATATAACGAAGAAGAACGATGATGATAAGGAAACTGGTGGAGAGAATCCAACAACACCGCCAACAGGTGAAGGAAATAATGGAGGAAATCCAACAACACCGCCAACAGGTGAAGGAAATAATGGAGGAAATCCAACGACACCACCAACAGGTGAAGGAAATAATGGAGGGAATCCAACGACACCGCCAACAGATGAAGGTAATAATGCAGGATCTGGACAAACTACAACGGATAATCAAAACTCAAAAGAAACAACAACTGTAAGTGAAAATAAAGAAGAACGTGATTTACCGAAAACAGGTACAAGTGTTGCTTCTACAATTGGAGCAGGCTTGGCGTTTATTGGAGCGGGATTACTTCTGTTATTTAGAAGAAAGAAAGCAAATAGATAGTCGAGAAATATAAAAAAAGGATTACCGATTCAGGTAATCCTTTTTTTATATTATGACATTGTAACTGCTTTTTCTTTCTTCCATGAAAGGCCAAATCCAGTAAAGCCGACGATAATTGTTAAGACTGGGCACGCTAAACAGAAAATTGCGAATGGAAGGTAATCAAATGTCGGAACGCCAAGGACGTTCGATAAGAATACACCACTTACACCCCATGGTACGAGCGGGTTAATAACTGTACCTGCATCTTCAAGTACACGCGATAAATTACGACGCTCTAAACCAACTTCATCGTATTTATTAGCAAATGCTTGTCCTGTTAAAACGATGGATAAGTACTGCTCACCAAGTAAGAAGTTTACACCAATTGCAGTTGAAGCAGTAGAAATAATTAATCGTGTGCTATTTTTTACGAAGCTAGAGATGATATTCATTAGCTGCGTGATAATACCCATTCCTTGTAATAATCCTCCCATACAAAGAGCTAGGAAAATAAGGGCAATCGACATCATCATGCTTTGTAGACCACCACGAGATAGTAAGCTATCAATGTCTTTAATACCAGTTTTAGAAACGTAGCCGTCTTGCATAATTTTCATTAAATCAGCTAAAGAAGTGCTAGGTTTAAAAATAAAGAGAATAATAATTCCTACCACAATTCCTGCAAGTAATGTTGGAACGGCTGGAACCTTTTTAAATGCGAATAGGAACAGTAATAAAATTGGAATAAGTGTAACGATAGAAATCGTTGCATTTTTTTCTAATGTGCTAATAAAGTTTGTGAAGTCAACGTCTCCACTAGTACCGCCTCCTAAAATGAAAAATGCGATAAAAGCAATAATGAATGCTGGAACTGTCGTCCAAAGCATGTTACGAATATGCTCAAATAAATCTACACCCGTAACAGCAGGAGCTAAGTTAGTTGTATCAGATAAAGGAGACATTTTATCTCCAAAGAATGCACCAGAAATAATTGCACCAGCGATTAGAGCCGGATCGTATCCGAGAGCACTACCCATGCCCATAAAGGCAAGTCCTACAGTTGCGGCAGTTGTAAAGGCACTACCGATACTTGTTCCAACAATTGCACAAACAACAAAAACAGTCGGAACGAAAATCTTTGGAGATACAAGCTGGAAGCCGTACACCATTAAAGTTGGAATTGTTCCAGCAGCGATCCAAACACTAATTAATACGCCTACAAGTAAGAAAATAAAAATAGATGGAATACCAGCTGAAATACTACTGATCATCCCTTTTTCCATAGTAGACCAAGAGATTTTTTTCATAAATCCAAATGCTAATAAAAGAACGATACCGAATAAAATCGGGATGTGTGGTGAAACTTCTAATTTGATAACACTAAAGCCAATGCAGAAAAAGATAAATAATGTTAAAAGAACAGATTCAATTTTTGAAACCATTGTTTTCCCCTCCTAAGTAATCTAAAATAGCTCTTTTTTATATAAAATTCGCCAAAATTGTTTATTTCCTTCTAAAATTTAGAATTTTGTGACAAATTACCGGTAATTGTTGATTCTTCAATATGATACGGAAATGATTGGATAAAAAAACGTCCCTGCATATAATTATGCAGGGACGAAGAAATCGCGGTACCACCCTAGCTTGTGAAATGAATGTATCACAAAATAAAGGGTCGTATGATATGCGCTAATAAAATAAAAACGCCCCTGCAATATATGCAGGGACGAAAAATTCGCGGTACCACCCTAAATTGTGAAACAGTTTCGTTTCACCACTCTTTAGATATAACGGT
Organism: Bacillus sp. BML-BC051; assembly: GCF_019656175.1. Classification (NCBI taxonomy): domain Bacteria; kingdom Bacillati; phylum Bacillota; class Bacilli; order Caryophanales; family Bacillaceae; genus Bacillus; species Bacillus sp. BML-BC051. The sequence goes on along the minus strand of NZ_BPLI01000010.1, from coordinate 88,846 downwards.
CTATAACCGTCTTTCACTACTCCTTACGTTTCGCAAAAGAAGCTCCAGGGGGTAATTCATAATTCGCTCTGTACTGGTTCGCACCGACCACCAGCTCTCTGAAATCAGAAATCGAAATACTACTAAATCCTATCAATGCCGATTCATATGATGTTAGTTAAATTTTTATCATATATTCATCATACATGTCAATAAAAATGTGTAATATTTTTTTAGGGAAATAAAGGTTAAATGTTTTTAATGTTCTAAATTTGTACGTTATAATGAATTTGAAAGGGGAGGAAAGAGTGAAGAAAAAAATAATTCTTTTTACCACCTTACTAGTCATTGGCGGAAGTGCTGGAATTTACACAGCTTTTGCAGCTGAATCAGAGCAGGCGAAGCAAAAGCAAATACAGCAGTCAGAAGTGAAGAAAGTGAAAGAAACGGAAGAGAAGAAGTCGATGGAAAAAGCAGCTGAGAAACTAGGAGTTTCTACTGAAGGGAAAACAAAAGAAGAGGTTACGAAAGAAGTAAATACCGCAAGATTTGAGAAGCGTCATGATTTATTGATTGAACATGCAAAACAACTTGGAATTGATACAGAAGGAAAAAAAGATGAAGAGATTATTTTAGAAATTGGAAAGATACAACACGGAAAGTAGAACAACTTATCGTATGATAAGTTGTTCTTTTTTAAGAACTATTTGATCTAAAAATAATTGACAGTCATTTAAATTTAATGTTAACTATATTTATAAAATAGTTAACATTAGGAGTGGCAATTATGACTGTTAATAGTAATACGACTGAAAAATCGTCTTATACATATGAAGAATTATCGGAGAAAAATAAAGCTTATGTATGGCATCCGTTTACACAAATGAAAGATTATTTAGAAGAAGATCCTGTCATTATTGAACGTGGAGAGGGAAGAAAGCTATACGATGTAAATGGAAATGAATATTGGGACGGTGTTTCGTCTATTTGGTTAAATGTTCACGGACATCAAGTGCCAGAATTAGATGAAGCAATTCGTGGGCAATTAAATAAAATTGCCCATTCTACTATGCTAGGACTTGCTAACGTTCCATCTATTTTATTAGCAGAAAAAATAATTGAAGTTGTACCAGAAGGTTTGAAGAAAGTATTCTATTCCGACTCCGGTTCTAGCGCTGTTGAAATTGCAATTAAGATGGCATTTCAATATTGGCAGCATAAAGGAAAACCGAAGAAACAAAGATTTGTAACATTAAAAGAAGCGTATCACGGTGATACAATTGGAGCTGTTTCAGTAGGAGCAATAGACTTGTTTCACCAAGTGTATAGTTCACTTTTATTTGAGGCAATTAAAATGCCTTATCCATATACATATCGTTCTCCTTATGGAAATAATAAGGAGGAAATTGTAAAAAAACATTTAGAAGAAATGGAAGAGCTGCTGAAAGACAAACATGAAGAAATTGCAGCGATAATTGTAGAACCTTTAATGCAAGGTGCTGGCGGTATGATTACAATGCCAAAAGGATACTTAAAAGGGCTACGTAATTTATGTACTAAATATAATGTTTTATTTATTACAGATGAGGTAGCTACTGGATTTGGGCGTACCGGGAAAATGTTTGCATGTGAACATGAAAATGTAACGCCGGACATTTTAACAGCCGGAAAAGGTTTAACGGGCGGATATTTACCAGTTGCAATCACCGTAACGACAGATGAAATTTATAATGCCTTTTTAGGCGAATATGAAGAACAAAAAACGTTTTTCCACGGTCATAGTTATACAGGGAATCCGTTAGGGTGTGCGGTAGCAATTGCGAATCTAGAACTATACGAGAAAACAAATTTAATAGAAGAGGTGGCACGTAAGACAGAATATGTGGCGACGCAATTGGAAGAGCTCTTTGCATATAAACATGTAGGGGATATTCGTCAGTGCGGGTTAATGGTTGGAATTGAACTTGTGAAGAATAAGGAAACAAAAGAAGCGTTTGAATGGACAGAGAGAGTCGGTGTTCAAGTATGTAAACGCTCAAGAGAGCTGGGCATGATTATACGACCGCTCGGTAATACGATTGTATTTATGCCTCCTCTTGCTTCTACAATGGATGAGATTGATGATATGTTACGTATTTTGTATAAAGCAATCTCGGGTGTTACGGAGGGAGAATAATGAGTGGTTTTTTTGTAACAGCAACGGATACTGAAGTGGGGAAAACTGTAGTTGCAGGTGCATTAGCAGGTGTATTTAGAGAATTGGGATATAACATAGGGGTATACAAACCGTTGCAAAGTGGACATGTTGCATCAAATCCAGAGGGAGATGCAGCAAGGTTAAAGGCATTATCAGGTGTACCGACAAAAGAAGATGAAATTTGTCCTTATTCTATTGAAGAACCGCTTGCTCCGAGACTTGCCATGAAAAGAGCTGGAAGAGTAGTACATTTAAAAGACATTATGGATCACTATAATGAACGATTGAAAGAGTTTAATAGTCTACTTGTAGAAGGAGCAGGCGGACTGGCCGTTCCGTACACAGAAGATGCTTTAGTAATTGATTTCGCAAAAGAATTACAGCTTCCTCTTATTGTAGTAGCACGTCCTACATTAGGAACAGTAAATCATACCGTTTTAACGATTGCTTATGCAAAGGCACAGGGCTTAACAGTAGCAGGTGTAATTTTATCCGGCTGTAAAGAATGTGAAATGGAAAGAGTACAAGAAAATAAAGAAATGATTGAAGAGCTAAGTGGGGTACCGGTTTTAGGTTTATTACCATTCTTTGAAGGTGAGTTTACAAAAGAAGAAGTCTTGAAATCTGCAAAAGAGTATATAATGATTTCAAAATTAGAGGAGTTCATCCGAAATGAATCAAACGTGGCGCACACATCTCCAATCTAAATTACAACAATTAAATGAGCAAGGGCAGTATCGCAATTTACATGTAACAGAACAAGCAGAAGAGACATGGCTTATCCGAGATGAAACAAGGATGCTAAATTTAGCGTCAAATAATTATTTAGGGTTAGCTGGAGATGAGAGGTTAAAAGAAGCTGCTATAGCATGCACAAGAAAATATGGAACTGGGGCGACAGCATCAAGGCTCGTTGTGGGAAATTATTCACTGTATGAAGAGACTGAGAGAAGTATATGCGATTGGAAAGGCACTGAAAAAGCCTTAGTTGTAAATAGTGGATATACGGCAAATGTTGGAGTGATTTCTTCATTAGCCTGTCGTCACGATATTGTGTTTAGTGATAAATTAAATCACGCAAGCATCGTTGATGGAATTATATTAAGCGGGGCAGAGCATAAAAGATATCGTCATAATGATTTAGATCATTTAGAGAAGTTGTTGCAAGTAGCACCGCCCAAAAAGAAGAAATTAATCGTAACGGATACTGTTTTTAGTATGGATGGTGATACTGCATATTTACGAGAGTTAGTGCACATAAAAGAGAAATATGGAGCAATGATTATAGTTGATGAAGCACATGCGAGTGGAATATATGGAATGAATGGAGCAGGATTGTCCCATATAGAAAAAGATGTTGCTCAAAAAATTGATATACACATGGGGACGTTTAGCAAGGCTTTAGGGTGTTATGGTGCGTATTTGACAGGCGATGCAATTTATATAGAGTATTTACAAAATATGATGAGAAGCTTTATTTTTACTACTGCATTACCGCCAGGAACATTAGGAGCGGTACAAAAAGCAATTGAAATTGTGAAAGAAGATAATGAAAGAAGAGAGAGACTTATAGAGAATGGGGCCTATTTTAGGACACATTTGCAAGAAGCTGGTTTTGATATTGGGAATAGCTCAACTCATATTGTACCGATTGTAGTCGGTTCAAATGAAACAGCTTTACGGTTTAGTAAAAGGTTGCAAGAGGTAGGTATTGCAGCAATTGCAATTCGTCCACCAACAGTTCCAGTTAATAGTTCACGGGTCCGTTTTGCAGTTACGTCCCAACATACAATAGCTGATTTGAACTGGGCTATTCAGCATATTATACGCATTGGTAAAGAAGAGGGATTTTTAGTATGAAAGAGCTAAAGATTATTTTTATTCCTGGATGGGGAATGGAGGAAGGTGTTTGGACTTTAGTTCTGCCGTATTTTAAAGGATATTCTGTTCAATGTATCAATTGGCGTAATGTGAGAGAACAAAGTGAATTTGCGGGGCGAATAATAGATGTAGCAAAAGATGAAAATGTAATTTTAGTTGGATGGTCACTAGGAGCGTTAGCGGCAGTTCAAGTTCATAAAAAGATTAAGGCGAAAGGTATCGTATTAATTGGTGGCACTGCTAAATTTACAAATACGAGCGACTATACGAGTGGATGGAATGCTTTGCATGTAGAACGGCTGAAAAAGAATGTAGCGAGAAAGAAAAAAGATACGCTCAAGCGGTTTTATGAAAATATGTTTACAAAAGATGAGCTGAAAGAGAATAAAAGGTTTGAAGATATGATAAAACGCTTTAAAGGTGATTCTATTCAGTCTTTGCAATTAGGTTTGGAGTATTTAATAGAAGCAGATATGAGGGAAGAACTGAAAGAGGTTAAAGTTCCTATCCTACTTATTCACGGAGAGCAGGATGTAATATGCCCATTATCTGCAGCGCGTAGTATGGCTGAGAATGAGACTGCCACGCTCAAGGTAGTAAGTGAGGCTGGACACGCATTATGCGTAACGAATTTCGAATATTGCGGAAATGAGATAATTCAATTTGTAGAGGGGATACGAAATGATCAACAAAACGTTACTACAAAAACGGTTTAACGTGGCAGCTGTATCCTACGATCAATATGCAAATGTACAAAAAAAGATGGCACATTCATTACTTTCTACATTGAATCGGCGATATAGTGCAAATTCAACGATACGTATTTTAGAACTTGGATGCGGGACAGGATATGTTACAGAGCAATTATCAAACTTATTTCCGAAAGCGCATATTACAGCCATTGATTTTGCTGAAAGTATGATTGAGGTTGCGAAAACTAGACAAAATGTGAAAAATGTAATGTTTTACTGTGAGGATATCGAAAGATTACGACTAGAAGAAACGTATGATGTCATTATTTCGAATGCCACATTTCAATGGCTAAATGATTTAAAACAAGTGATAAGAAATTTATTTCATCATTTGTCTATAAATGGGATATTACTCTTTTCAACGTTTGGACACGAAACATTTCAAGAATTGCATGCTTCGTTCCAGCGGGCGAAAGAAGAAAAAGATATACAAAATGAAACATCGATTGGGCAACGTTTTTATTCGAAAAATCAGTTGCGTCATATATGTGAAATAGAAACAGGGGATGTGCATGTTTCTGAAACATGTTACATAGAGAGGTTTACAGAAGTTAGGGAGTTTCTACACTCTATTCGAAAAGTAGGAGCGACTAATAGTAATGAAGAATCCTATTGTCAAAGTCCCTCACTCTTTCGTGCGATGCTTCGCATATACGAAAGAGACTTCACGGAAAATGAAGGGATAATGGCGACGTATCACGCTTTATTTATGCACATAACAAAAGAGGGGAAGAGATGAAATGAAACAAGTACAAACAAAAAGGGATTGGAAAAAACTTGCATATGACGTAGTAGAAGAGAAAATGATTACGAAAGAGGATGCAATAGCGATATTAGAAGCTGATGAGACAGAAGTTTTAGAGATTATGAATGCAGCTTACATCATTCGCCATCATCACTTTGGTAAGAAAGTAAAATTAAATATGATTATTAATACGAAATCTGGATTATGTCCTGAAGATTGCGGATATTGTTCACAGTCTATTATTTCAGAGGCGCCGATTGATAAATATGCATGGCTAACGCAGGAAAAGATCATAGAAGGAGCACACGAAGCAATTCGCCGTAAAGCGGGTACATATTGTATTGTAGCATCTGGTCGTCGCCCGACGGATAAAGAGGTGAATCACGTAATTGGAGCCGTTAAGGAGATCCGTGAAACGACAGATTTGAAAATTTGTTGTTGTTTAGGTTTCTTAAACGAAGATCAAGCAGGACGTTTAGCGGAAGCGGGTGTACATCGTTATAACCACAACTTAAATACACATGCAAATAATTACGAAAGTATTTGCTCCACTCATACGTATGACGATCGTGTTGATACAGTTCAAAAAGCGAAACAAGCGGGTATTTCACCATGCTCTGGGGCGATTTTTGGAATGGGGGAGACAATAGAAGAACGCGCTGAAATTGCATTTGAATTACAACGTATAGATGCAGACTCAATTCCATGTAATTTCCTTGTTGCTGTAAAGGGTACACCGCTTGAAGGACAAAAAGAATTAACACCAGTAGAATGTTTAAAAGTGCTGGCAATGATGCGTTTTGTAAACCCAACGAAAGAAATTCGCATTTCAGGAGGACGTGAAATCAATTTACGCTCTGTGCAGCCAATCGGTTTATTTGCAGCAAACTCTATCTTTGTTGGAGATTATTTAACAACAGCTGGGCAAGAGCCGACTGCAGACTGGGGTATGATTGAAGATTTAGGATTTGAGATTGAAGAATGTGCATTATAAGGTAGATAAAAAGCAAACTTGTAAAAGAGTTTGCTTTTTTGTAAATAAAATGTAATAAATAGTTGTAAACGCTTGATACTATTGGTTTTTGAGTAAAAAAAAGAATTTTGGTGGACGAATTTTCCAAGCCCCAATTGTACATAGTAAATATGTAATTTATATTGGGTTGGAGGATTTTACATGCACAAATATATATTAGCGATTATGACTTGTCTAATTTTACTAAAAGCAATAAGTACTGATCCAGTTAAGGCTGCCGAAAATCCTGAACAAAAAGAGATGCAACAACGAATTGAACAACATTTTCGAACGAAAGCTGAACATTTTGGGTTGAAAACAGAAGGGAAAGATTTAAAGGAAGTCCGAAAAGAAATTACTATTATAGAAGAAGCGAAGAAAAGAGAGAATGTATGGAGAACAGCACAAACGCTTCGTATACAAACAGAAGGAAAAACAATGGATGAATTAATAAAAGATGTACGGAAAAAAGTAAAGAAATAAAAAAAGAGGCCGCAGCCTCTTTTTTTATGCCCATTGTTTTGATAAGTGAGCCATTTCAATCGCAGCAACGGCAGATTCATAGCCTTTATTACCAGCTTTCGTGCCTGCGCGTTCAATTGCTTGCTCAATCGTTTCAGTCGTTAATACACCGAAAATAACGGGGATGTCTGTTTGTAGTGATAAAGATGCAACCCCTTTTGCTACTTCATTACAAACGTAATCGTAATGTGTTGTAGCACCGCGAATTACAGTACCTAGCGTAATAACCGCATCATATTTTCCGCTACTAGCCATCTTTTTAGCGATTAAAGGAATTTCAAATGCGCCAGGAACCCAAGCAACATCAATATCAGTTTCTTCTACACCGTGGCGCTTTAATCCATCTAAAGCTCCGCCGAGTAACTTACTTGTAATAAATTCATTAAAACGTCCAACAACAACCCCAACTTTTAATCCTGTACCAACTAAATGACCTTCGAATACCATAATGAATCTCTCCCTTTATTATAAGTTTAGTAAATGTCCTAATTTGTTTACTTTCGTTTGTAAATACGTTTTATTCTCTTCTTTTGTTGGCATTTGCAATGGTACACGCTCGATTACTTCTAAATCGTAACCTTGTAAGCCAGCAATTTTTCGCGGGTTATTTGTTAATAATCGTAAATGTTGTAAACCTAAATCTTTTAAAATTTGAGCGCCAATACCGTAATCACGCAAATCAGCTGGGAATCCAAGTTTTTCGTTTGCTTCTACAGTATCGAATCCTTCTTCTTGTAACTTATAAGCGCGAAGCTTATTAAGAAGGCCGATGCCTCGTCCTTCTTGTCTCATATAGAGAAGAACGCCTTTTCCTTCACGCTCAATCTGAGCAAGTGCAGCATGGAGTTGTGGTCCGCAATCACAACGGCATGAGCCAAATACATCACCTGTTAAGCACTCTGAATGAACGCGTACAAGCACAGGCTCTCCTGTTGAAATATCACCTTTTACGAGTGCGATATGTTCTTTCGTATCTAATGAATTAGAATAGCCAATTGCATGGAAAGTACCGAAATCTGTAGGTAATGTAATTTCTACTTCTCTCGTCACTAATGTTTCATGGTGGCGGCGATAAGCAATTAAATCTTCTATTGTAATCATTTTTATATCAAATTGTTTTGCACACTGTAGTAAATCAGGTACGCGTGCCATCGTACCGTCCTCATTAATAATCTCACAAATAACTCCAGCTGGTTCTGCTCCGCAAAGCTGTGCTAAATCGACAGCAGCTTCTGTATGACCAGCGCGGCGCAGGACACCACCCTCTTTCGCGATTAATGGAAAGATATGTCCAGGACGATTGAAATCAGCACCTTTTGATGCAGGGTTTAACAATTCTTGTATCGTAGTTGCCCGTTCGTGAGCGCTTATTCCTGTTGTTGTAGAAACATGATCAATACTCACTGTAAATGCAGTATGATGCGAATCCGTATTATGAGCTACCATTGGTTCTAATTGTAGACGTTCTGCGTACCCTTCCGTAATCGGTACACAAACGAGGCCGCGCCCATGTGTAATCATAAAGTTAATCGTTTCCGGCGTAATATACTCTGCTAAAGCGATAAAATCGCCTTCATTTTCGCGGTTTTCATCATCACATACGATAACGACTTTTCCTTGTTTTAAATCTTCTAGAGCTTCTTCAATACGATGAAACATCATGCTTCCCCCTTATAGAAATCCGTTTTCTTGTAAAAAGCTTTTGCTCATTGAACCAGTTCGATTTACAGGTTTAGAAATAAAGCGTTCGATATATTTACCGATCATGTCACACTCAATGTTTACGATGTCACCGGCATTCTTTCCACCGATAACAGATTCACTTACTGTGTGCGGGATGAGTGAGATTGTGATGGAAGATTCGTCTATATCAAATATTGTTAAACTCGTTCCATCAACAGCGATGGATCCTTTATGCAAACAATAGCGCAGTAATTCATCAGCAATAGCTATTTTGTAATAGACGGCATTATAGTGTTGTTTTTTGTTTAATATAGTTCCGATGCCATCAATATGTCCTGAAACGAAATGTCCACCGAATCGTCCGTTTGCAGTCATCGCCCGCTCTAAATTTACTTTAGAGTGTGGTTTAAGCATGCGAAGTGATGTTGATTGCATCGTTTCAGGCATTGCGTCCACTGTAAATGAAGTTGTTGTGAAACTCGTTACAGTTAAGCAAATACCGTTAACCGCGATACTATCACCTAAGTGAGCATCTGATAAAATTTTATTTGCATGGATCGTTAACTTCATCGCTTCTCCGCTTTGTTGCATGTTTGTAATCGTTCCTAACTCTTCTACAATTCCTGTAAACATTCCGTCACCTCGCTTCGGGCATTCGCAACGATTTTTATATCATCGCCAATTTGTTTCATCTCTTGAATCTCCAAGGAAAGTGCATCTTGTAATGCTGCGAAACCATTTCCGCCAAATAAAGTAGGGGCATCTTTCCCGCCAATTAATATCGGGCTTATATAAGTTATAATTTCATTGAAATGCTTTGTTTGTAAGAAGCTTGCATGAATCGATTGGCCTCCTTCAACGAATAAAGAAAGAATTTGCTTCTCTCCAAGAAAGAAAAGGAGGTCCTCAATTTCAATTTGCTTCGTTTTCATTTGGAATATAGTTACATTTTCAGATTCATAAGAAGCTATTTTCTCTTTATTTACATCCTTACCGACAAAAATCCATGTCGGTACTAAACCATCTTTGATGACATGAGAAGATGGTGGTGTTCGTAAATGGGTATCTAAAATAACACGTATAGGATGTTTACCCCCGTTAGGAATTCTTGTCGTTAAATGCGGATTATCAGCTATAACTGTATTTACTCCAACGAGAATCGCATCATGTGTATGGCGATATTGGTGAACATCAGCTCGTGCTTTTTCACCTGTAATCCACTTACTTTCACCAGTGACAGTTGCTGTTTTCCCATCTAAGCTCATCGCTGTTTTTATGGTTACAAATGGACGTTTCGTTTTCATGTAGTGAAAAAAGAAACGATTTAATAAGGTGGCTTCTGCTTCAAGAACACCGGTAGTTACGTCGATGCCAGCTTCTTCTAATCTCTTTTTTCCATTACCAGAAACGAGAGGGTTGCAATCAAGAGTAGCAATTACAACTCGCTTAACTTCCTTTTCGATGAGTAATTCACAGCAAGGTGGTGTTTTTCCAAAATGGCTACACGGTTCAAGTGTTACATAAACGGTAGCTCCTTTTGCTTTCTCACCAGCCATATGAAGAGCATGAACTTCTGCGTGTTCTTCACCAGCACGCAAATGAGCTCCCATACCGACGATGTTTCCATCTTTTACAACAACAGCACCAACCATAGGATTTGGACTTGTTTGTCCGGATGTTCCTTCTGCTAACTGCAGGGCAATCCTCATATATTCTTGATCTGTCATTCTCTTCACCTCTCCTGAAAAAATCAAAAAACCCCAAGGATTTTATATCCTTGGGGTTTGGGAGACGTGATTTCTAGAAATATAGTTCGAATACGAAAGTATAGGAAAGAAACCTAACGATGATTGATATTTTTGCATAAGGAAAAAACCTAGCAAAATATCGAATTTTTCAAACGCTAGTCGTATCTTTTTATTCCAGTATAGAAACATAAGTATACAAAATAAAACATATATAAAGATTCAAAATGAAACTTTAAAAATATGCATACTGAAATAAAAGTGTATTCGCTATATAAAATTACTAGAAAACATATCCTTCTCCCATCCAGACTATACTGTCGGCCCTAGAGTTTCACTAGATCCACCGTTTTCGAGTTGAAAACGGGTCACGGACTTAGAAGTTTGCACTTCATCACCGCCGGTTGGGAATTTCACCCGACCCCGAAGGATGTTGTTTGCTCAAATTATAGCACAAAAAAGATAAAAGGCTAGTAAAAAATATTCGAATGTGAAGAATTGTGTGAAAATACATGTAGCTTGGCATGGAGACAAAAGTGTGAGAAATGTTGTAAGGAGAAGGGATATAACGGAAGTGTAAAAAAGAAAAACATGCACAAAAAAATGTGCATGTCACATGTGGAATTATTCTGCCTCTGGTGCTCTAACAACAGATTCGAATTTACCTTTATGCGAAGCATCGCAATAAGGCATATTTTTTGATAAACCACAACGGCATAAAGAAAATGCCGGCTTTGCTGGGAATACATTCCCTTGTGAATCGACTAATTCCACGTCCCCTGTAACGCGAAAAGAGCCATTATCATTTACTTTAATTTGTACTTTAGCCAACGCTATCCCTCCTTCCCAAACGCTTAATTTCATCATATAATTAAGAGAAGTACTTGACAATATAAAGTGAAACTTTAATTAGTGGGGGAGGTATCCCCCACTAATTATTAGTTGAACCAATCGGGCTTTTAGGGGCAGTAAAACTCCCACCTAACTTCTTTGTTTTAGCTGAGTTTTGAGGTGGGAGTTTTACTGCCCGTTAATGCGGGGTAAAAAGAGCACTTTCTTTGGGAGAGAAGAGAGTGTTATAATGTTTTTTATAACTGACTAGAGTAAGGTGACGAAAGATGGATAAACAATTACGTACATTACGAAATATTGCAAATGAGCGCACGTGGGCATCATTTTTGAATGATAATCATCCATATAGTTTGTTACACTGGTCCATTGCAGGTGTAGGACAAGAGTCAAAGGATGTTTGGTTACTTCAAGATGAAGTAACATTTCAAACGACAGAATTTCCAACGTTAGATGATGCAATGCAATGGATTTCTGAAAACATGGAACAAGTTACAGACGTTTTAGCGCAATAAAAAAAACAGGCTTATGCAAGCCTGTTTTTTGTTTCTTTTACATATGAGTTTAAAAATTGATCAACGGCTGCTTCATATTCCTCTTTATTTTCGTTATAAGAGCAAGCGTGTGCGCCGTGTTCTGCAATATAAAGTTGTTTATTGTTTTCTTTTGCTTCATATAGTGCTTTCGTCATATCAGCCAAAATATAATCATCATCTTTACTATGAATAAAGAGGACGGGATTGTTAATGTTTTTTATACAATCGATTGGTGAAACTTCGCGAATCGTATAACCTTCACGCACTTTTAAAAAAGCATTTGCTAGAGGTAATAAAGGCCATTTAGGTAAATGGAATTCAACCTTTAAGCGGTGTTGTAATTGCCCGTAGAAATCAGAAAAAGGACAATCTGCAATATAGAAATCAGCACCATCTTCTACAAGTCCTGCGTATTGAAGAAGTGTTGCAGCTCCCATAGATTCACCATGAATACCGAGTGTTATATTTTTTCCAAAACGACTTTTTAGCCAGTCAACTACTGATTTTAAATCATGTTTTTCATAGTATCCATAGCTTGTTGTTTTTCCGCCAGTTTTACCATGACGACGATGATCATAAATAACGACATTATACCCTCTGTCTAAAAATAACCTTGCATATTTTACAGAGTTCATTTTATTTACAGTTACGCCGTGACAAAAAATCATAAACTTATTGGAATGACCAGCAGGAATGTAATATCCGTGAAGATCATATCCGAATTGCGAAGGGATATGAATTTCTTCTTTATGAAGAGCATCAAAATCCTCTATACGAAAATGTTTTTTCGTTTCTCTTTCGAGTACTTCTTCCTCTGTTTTTTTCTTTAAGTACATCACTTTATTTGTAAAGAAAATCCCAAGGGCAGTTATCGCACCTAGTATAGTAAACAATGTTGCAAAAAAACGTTTCATACTTTACCTCATCCTCCAAATACCGTTACATGTGATACACTTATATTGTATCACAATGATAGAAAGGGGGAGAAATAGGAAATGGTGTATATACAAAAAATTACGCCAGTGATGAAAGAAACAATCCGAATGTTCATGTGTGAGAACTGGGGGAGTTCATTGATGGTTTCACATGGGAAGGGGCATCAGTTAGAAGAGTTGCCAGGATTTGTTGCGTTCCTTGATGACAGAATAATCGGAATTATAACGTATGAAGTGACCGGAAATATGTGTGAAATTGTATCGTTAGATAGCTTTGAAGAAAGAAAAGGAATAGGAACAAAACTTGTGGAGTGTGTATTACAAGTTGCGGAAGAAGAGCGGTGCGGGCGGGTGTGGCTCATAACAACAAATGATAATATGAATGCGTTACGTTTTTACCAAAAACGTAATTTTGTGATGACGAATTTATATGTGAATGCAGTGGAAGAGGCACGAAAAATAAAGAAAGAAATTCCAAGTATTGGGTATGATAATATCCCAATTTTACATGAAATTCAGTTAGAGTATCGTTTAGTGTAATGATGTAACAATTTTCAGAAATATAAGTTATTAACCTTGACGAATATTGTAATTTAGGTTACCGTAAAATTGTAATCTATTACCATATTAAGGGGTGACGATGTGGCAACTATACGTGATGTTGCAAAATTGGCAGGTGTTTCAGTCGCAACCGTTTCACGAGTTATTAATGAAAAAGGATACGTTCATGAGGACACAGTAAAACAAGTAAAGGAAGCAATTGAGGAATTACGTTATAGGCCAAATAGTACAGCAAAGCCATTGTTTAAAGAGAATTCAACGATAATTGCATTACTTGTAGATAATTTATATAACCCATCAAACATCACTTTGCTACATTGTATTGAGGAAATAGCATATAAAGAAGGATATCAAATCATTGTTTGTAATATAGAGAATAAAGATAGATACATACATATGTTGAAGGAAAATAACGTTGCAGGTGTTATTTTGACAAACTCAGTTTTTAAAAGTATAGGAGAAATTCCACTTCCGTTTGTTGTGATCGAGGAAAAAAAATCACATGCAAATTATTATGAAAGTGGACAAAGAGCGGTTTCTTTATTAAAAGAGAAGGGTTGTCACTTTCTTGCTTATTTCGGTGAGGGAGAAGATAGTGAAGCAATGGAAGAGCACATATCGGGATTTTTAGACGCTGTTTGGGAGGAAGGAATCTCTTATCGAGAAGAATGTGTACAAGGGTATACGAATAAACAGTTTATTACATTATTGCAAACCTATCCGTATATTGATGGAATTGTAACTTCAAGTGATAAGGTTACTTTTGAGTTAATGCGAGCAGCGAAAAATTTAAATATCTGTATACCGGATAAATTGAAAATTACTGGACTGAACGGGAGCGTAGACAGTGAATGGATAGGCCCGCCACTCATCAAAATTGAAAGTTATGACGAAGAAAATGGGAAAATAGCTTTGCAACAATTAAAAGGAAAAATAAAAAGGTAAAAGGTGCGTATAAAACGCACCTTTTATAATGTAATTGCGGCAATAAAGCCGAATATAAGTAACGGTATATTATAGTGTAGAAACGTTGGTACACATGTATCCCATATATGATGGTGTTGACCATCAGCATTTAAACCGGATGTTGGTCCAAGTGTACTATCTGATGCTGGTGATCCGGCATCGCCTAGCGCTCCGGCTGTACCGATAATTGCAATTGTGGCCATTGGACTAAATCCAAGCTGCATGCAAAGAGGTACAAAAATTGTTGTTAAGATAGGGATGGTTGAAAAGGATGAACCAATTCCCATCGTAACGAGAAGTCCAATCACAAGCATAAGAAATGCAGCGAGTGGCTTGTTATTTCCAATTATATGTGCACTCGTTTGCACAAGAGATTCAACATGTCCTGTTTTTCGAAGAACAGCGCCAAATCCAGCGGCAGCGATCATAACAAAACCGATAAAGGACATCATGCGCATTCCGCTTGTTAATATCGCATCTGCTTCTTTAAGAGGTAGACTACCACTTACTGATAAGACGATAATCCCTGCTAACGCACCGAAAATCATTGATTCCGTTGCTAATTGAACAATTAATGTAGCTATGATAGATAATAATCCGAAAGTAATGCTACGTTTTGTGTAGGGAACGATTTCATTTGCCGTAGTATGAACTTGTTCTGTTTCATACGTACGAGGTTTCCGGTACGTAATAAATACGGCTACACATAATCCAATAATCATACCGATTGCTGGAATAGTCATTGCTTTTGGAATAAGTGCGACATCAAATGTAAGACCGCTTTGCGCAGCATTTGTTTGTAATACGTCATGATAAATTTTTCCGAACCCCGCTGGAATCCACATATAAGGAGTAATCAATCCGAATGTAATAATACATGTAACAAGTCTGCGATCCACTTTCAGCTCATTTAGTACTTTTAATAGTGCTGGAATTAAGATGGGGATGAAAGCGATATGAACAGGAATCACATTTTGTGAGAAGCAAGCCATCGTTAAAATGATGAATAAAATAAGTATTTTAGAATAAACTTGTTTTTTCGTGTCTTGTTCATTGCCAATCCATTTTAATGCAGTTTGAATCATGGCATCTGGAAGTCCTGTTTTAGAAAGGGAAATAGCGAAACCGCCAAGCATTGCATAACTTAAAGCGATTGGAGCACTGTTTCCAAGGCCAGTTGTAAAAGTGTTAATCGTTTCTGAAATACCGAGTCCGCCGATAATTCCGCCTGTTAAAGCTCCAACAATGATGGCGACAATGACCTGGACACGTAACAAACTAAGCAATAGCATAACTGCTACTGCGACGAGTACAGCATTCATAATAAATGTAATCTCCCTAAATTTTTATTGTGCTCAAGCAAGTAAATATGAAGCACTTTGCTATATTTATACATAGTTGCGACATATTATTATAAATTGTTTTCTATGAAATGTAAAAGAGCCTTTGTTACTAATGCTGAAAAGTTAGCTCTTGTTTAATTGCTTGTAAAGAATTAGCGAATAATTCTGGTTCTTCTAAGTCAGGAGAATGAGCTGAATTTGGGAACCAAATCATTTTTTTTATGGGTGCTGCTATCACATCGCAATATTCCTGAACGAGTGCATAAGGAGTTTGATAATCATAGCGGCCAGAACAAAAATAAACCGGAATAGATAAACTTGAAATAGAAGAAAAGAAATCGATTGTCAGCATTTCTTCCCATAAAACACCAGATTTTAAATTTCCTGCGAGAAACTTGAACCAATCTAATAGTGTATATTCAGGAGAAAAGAAGCCTTTTCGTATGAAAGAAAAGGAAGAGCCGTTTTGGATTGCTCCTCCGAATGTGCCAAGCCATTTTCTTTGAATAATAAGGCGTCTCGTATCTAAAAATGGTGGTTTGCCTAATTTTAAAAGGGACGCTAATGCTTTTTTATGATCATGTTTTTTTGCAGAACGAATTAAATGCTGATATAGCAATTCTTCGTTTTGTTTCATATGTACAATCTGCCCAATACCGATGTAAGCCTCGATATACTGTGGATATTGATGTGCTATGTTAAGCCCAATAATACTTCCCCAAGAATGACCAGCGAGAAATAGTTTCTGTTTATTGAACTTTTTAAGTACATATTGAATCACTTCTTTTGCATCGGAAACGAATTGTTCGATTGTAAAATTTGCTCCGAAATCTTTCATTGAAAAAGATTTACCTGCCCCGCGCTGATCCCAATTAATAACGATGAAGTGTTTCTCCAATTCTTTTTGAAAATGACGAATAAATCCGATTTGTGCCATGCCCGGTCCACCATGACAGCATAATAAAATAGGTTGCTCTATGTTTTGCCCGCGAATAAGGAGAGTTTGTTTTCGATTATGAATCATAACGCTTTCCATCGTAGCAATACTATTAGGAATGAGTTGTTTATTTTCATTATAAAACTGTGGGGTATGGCTACGAAAAAGCATATTGAAAACCTCCTTTTCTGAAATCGTATGAATCGCACAGGCTATTTGTTTTGCATATACTGTTAGAAAATCATTGTAACATACCATACTAGTGTCATTTCAACACGGGAGGAGGGAAATTGTGACGATTGGAGAAATTATAGATTGCTTAAATAGACGTGAATCCATCGCTATCATAGCAAAACGTCTTGAAATAAGCCCGTATACATTATCAAAGAAATTAAGACTGATTGGATATGAATATGATGGAGAACAGAAGAAACGTATTTTTGTAGGAGATGGAGAAGAACCTCGTCACTTACAACTCCAAGAAGCGACAGCCCTTCAATATGCGAAAACGGATTATCAATTATTAATTTATGAACAATTACAAAGTATTTATGAATTACTAAGCAAGAGAGAAGAAGTAATCGCGCCAATTATGAGTATAAGTACAGAAAAAAAGAAACGTACTTTTTCTATTAATAAAGAAATATTAGCAAAACTAGATGTTATATCAGAAGCGAAAGGAATTCAAAAATCTAAACTTGTAGAAGAGGCGTTACAACAATTTTTACAGCAATATGACTTTAACAAAACAGCACGTTTGGATGACTAAAGAAAAGGATACTAAGTTCATTGTAAGAACGAGTATCCTTTTTAGGTTTTACTAATATTGTGAATTAAGCATAAGTGCATACCCTTTACAATAAGAATCCGGATCGCATATTAGGGAAATACTTAATTTGTTTTTTGAATTCTTCCATCAATAACTGGTTGAATTGGTTCTTTTAATTGTTTTACATAATCGACTAGCGCTTCAAAGTCGTTTGGACCAGTCTCTGCATTTTTACCATTTTTAAATGATACGAATCCGTCACCGCCAGAAGCTAAGAAGGCATTTGCAACTACGCTATACGTTTTAGATGGAGATAATTCTTCTCCGTTTGTTAAACGTATATTCGTAACCTTTTCACCGTTTGGTTTATTTGCATCCCACGTATATTGAATACCTGAAATTTGAAGCATTCTTGTTGTTCCTTTTTGCCATTGCTGATTTAAAATGTCGCGAATATCTTGACCTGTTAAATCTACTTTAATCAATTGGTTTCCAAAAGGCTGAATGCCATATAATTCGCCCCATGTAATATCGCCAGCATCTAAGTCATTACGAATACCACCAGGATTCATAAGTGCGATTTGAGCTTGCATTGTTTGACGCTGTGCGTCGGCAATTACATTCCCAAGAGTAGATTCACCAGCATCATTTTGTTTACGGTCGATAGCTGCTGTAGATTTTCCTACAACTTCATTTACAAGTGGTGCGATTTTTTCTTTATATTGATCTATTTTTTGTTTTACTTCTTTATCAGGTTCCACACCTTCATGATATGTTGTGATCACTTCAGCTTTTTTCTTTACAATATCTTTTGTTTTACGATCAATTGTTACATCTACGTCTGAGAAAGCTGTTCCATAAGAGTTCGCTTGGACGATTAGTTTATTATTTACAGTACCATTTACGTACGTGTGACTATGCCCACCGAAAATAACATCAACTTCTGGATCTGTTTCATTTGCAATTCGAGTAAGGTCTCCATTTGTCACGCCAGATTCATCAGTTGTTCCGCCGACATGGGCAAGGACGACGATGGATTTAACACCGAGACGCTTTAATTGTTGCGTTGATTTATTAATTGCTTCTACTTCGTCAGTGATCTGTACATTTTTAAGCATTGTAGGCATCACGACATTTGGTGTATCAGTTGTAACAACGCCAATGAATCCTACAGGAACACCATCTACCATTTTTACAGTAAATGGTGGTAAAAATAAACGACCAGTTGATTTGTTATAGAAGTTAGCAGCGACATAAGGGAAGTTAGCACCTTTGAAATTCCCTGTTTTCTCGTGATATCCACCGTAAATGAGGCGTTTCATTTCATCGATACCTTCATCAAATTCATGGTTTCCGATTGTACCAACATCGAATTTTAAGTCATTCAAAAATTCAATCGTTGGTTCGTCTTGTAACAATGCTGAAACTGGTGGACTAGCTCCGACAATATCGCCAGCATGTACGAGAAGTGTATTCGGGTTTTGCTTTTTACGTTCTTTTAAATAAGTAGCTAAGTAATCAGCGCCACCGGCTTCTTTGTTATTAATTTTTTTAACAGTATCTAGTTGTCCATGGAAATCATTAATACCAAGCATTTGTACGTCTACGTAGCGGTTTTGTTCAGCTGGAGTCTGGGATGGGGGAGCGGCAAATACAGTTGAAAAGGTAATGGTGCTTAAAACGGCAACAGTAGGAATGATTTTTTTCCACATAATTCATTTCTCCTTTTTTTATAATCTGACATCATACGACATAATTTTAATAGATTCATAGGATTATATCTATATAAAAATTTAGTTTTTTCGAAAAATTAACATATTTACAAAAAGTGAATAATAGAGTAAAGAACCTTTTTTATTGTCGAGTTCATTGTGTATCTACTATAATGGAGAAAAAAGTAAAAGGTGAGTAGCATGAAGAAAAAGAAACAAAGACAAATGCAAAGACAATTGCAAGTGAATAAACTAGAGAAAGAGTCGCTTACATTAGGCGATCAATTAAATGATTCACTCATGCAGCAATTAAAGAATAAGAAGAAAGAATTGCAAGTGAGAGAAGAGAAAAAAGAGGCAGCTGAACTGGAAAGAAAGCGCCAAGAACAAAAAGAGCGTGAAAAGAATAAATCATTTGAAGAACTGTTAAGTGAAAGTAGCCTTACTTGGAAAGACTTTAAATAATATAAAAAAATGATCAGTGTATATCGCTGATCATTTTTTTGACGAGCTTGTAAGAAAAGGGGAGTGTAAAATGAGAAAAATTGTAGTCGTTCCGCATGAAAATCATTGGAACGAAAAATTTCAAATAGAGGCCGAGCGATTAAAATCGGCGATGCCAGAAATGGTGAAAGTTCATCATATTGGAAGTACGTCAGTGCCAGGACTGGCAGCTAAACCAATTATAGATATGATTATGGAAGTAGAGAGTATCGATAGAGTAGATCATTGGAATGAACGTTTTGATGAGCTTGGCTACATCGCAAAAGGGGAAAATGGTATTTCAAGACGTCGTTATTTTATTCATGGAACGGAGGAAAAACGCTCGTATCACTTACACGTGTTTGAAAGAGGAAATCCTGAGATAGTAAGGCATTTAGCATTTCGTGATTATATGATGGCTCATTGCGAAGAAGCTGAGGCATATGCAACTTTAAAGAAAGAATTAGCTGAAAAGTATACATATGATGGCACGTTATATTCGGAAGGGAAAACTGAATTTGTACGTAATGTTGATGAAAAAGCGAAAGAATGGAGAGAAGGAAATATGAATAATTGAGTTCACGTTTTAGTGTATAAAATTATTATGTAAACTGTACATATGTTTTGACTTTTTAGTTGAATCTTGTTCAAATAAAGTGGTGGCTTATAAAAAATGTAAGAATGAGAGGAAGACGACTGTGCACATTCCAACAACTACACTTCATAATGGCGTGAAAATGCCAATGATTGGTCTAGGCGTTTATAAAGCGAAAGAAGGCGACGAAGTAAAACAAGCAGTAAAAACAGCGTTAGAAGTTGGATACCGTTCGATTGATACAGCGACTGTATATGAAAATGAAAGCGGTGTCGGAGAAGCGGTTCGTGAATCAGGAATTCCGAGAGAAGACATATTTATTACAACAAAAGTTTGGAACGACGATCAAGGATACGAAGAAACACTTGAGGCGTTTGAAAAAAGCTTAAAGAAATTACAAATGGACTATGTAGATTTATATTTAATACATTGGCCAATAAGAGGAAAGTATGTTGATACGTACAGAGCGTTAGAAAAACTGTATGAAGAAGGTAAAGTGCGCGCGATTGGTGTTTCTAATTTTCATAAACATCATTTAGAGCTATTATTACCAAATTGTAAAGTAAAGCCGATGGTAAACCAAGTAGAACTTCATCCGATGTTAGCGCAATTTGAATTGCGTAATTTCTGTCAAGGTGAGCAAATTCAAATGGAAGCATGGAGCCCATTAATGAGAGGCGGGGAAGTATTCGAGCACCCGATTATTCAGGCCATTGCTACCAAATATGAAAAAACACCTGCGCAAGTTATATTAAGATGGGATATTCAAAGCGGGGTCGTGACAATTCCTAAATCTGTTACATCATCTCGTATTAAGGAGAATTTTACTATCTTTGATTTTGCACTAACAGAAGAAGAGATGAATCAAATTAATACGTTAAATCGTAATTTACATGTAGGAACGAATCCTGATAAATATGATACGCTATAAAAAGACGCTACCAGTATGGTAGCGTCTTTTTAACGATGTAAAGCGTAAGTATCACATTTAGCAATTTGCTGAAGTTGTATATATTCTGCTGTTGTTAACTGTGTTTGTTTACTAGCCTGTACATTTTCTTGCAATTGTTGGATAGAGCTTGCACCAGGTATAACAGCTGCAACAGTTTCGTTATGTAAGCAATATTGAATAACTGTTCCTGTTAAAGAGCTTTCCCCGATTCTTTCTTTTACATTCGCGAGTGTCGCATATAATTCATCGTAAGAATAAGAAAGATAATCCTTTTCTTTTACTCTTTCTATCTTTCTGGCATTATTGTCAGTTAAAATTCCTTTTGCAAGTGGCCCACGAGCAATAATGCTAATTTGATGTTCATTTAGAAGCGGGAACCATTCTTCGGGACGACGATTTAAAAGGCTATATTCCATTAGTACACTAACGATATTTGAACGTTTTGCATACTCACGGATGACGTTTGGACGTATAGAAGAAATACCGTAATGGCGAATGATACCTTCTTTTTTTAATTCTTCAAAGGCTTCAATTGTTTCATCTATTGGATCTTCAATCGTCCCGCCGTGAAGTTGATAAAGATCAATATAATCAGTTTGAAGTCTACGTAAACTTTCTTTCACTTCAGCCTTTATGTAATTCTTAGAAGGATCCCAAGACCAGCCGTTTTTTTCTTCTGTCCATCGATTTCCAACTTTCGTTGTAAGAACAATTTGGTCTCGTTTCCCTTTTAATGCTTTTCCAACAAATTCTTCGTTTAATCCATATTCATATAAATCTGCTGTATCAAAAAAATTGATTCCTAAATCGATTGCTTCATCGATAATACGCATAGCTTCTGTTTCAGAAGTACCGAGAGACATACAGCCAAGTCCCATTTCTGTAACAAACAAATCTGAGTTTCCTAATTGACGTTTTTTCATAGGTCAACCTCCTTACCTTTATTGTACGAAAGGGAAAAGAGGTTGACAAACGTTTACTTTTTACCCCGCTTTAACGGGCAGTAAGACCCCCACTTTAAAATTCGGCTCATACGAGGAAGTTAGGTGGGAGATTAACTGCCCGTAAAAGCCCGATTCGTTCAACTAATAATCAGAGGGGCTGAACAAAACCCCCTCTGATTAAAGTTTCACTTTATTTGCTGTAATCCACTCTTGTACAGTTGTATACTCTTTGCCATATTGTTTTAGTTTATGGCGAATTTGCCATGCTTTTCCAACTAAAGTGACGCGATTTGGTAAAATATAAACTTTCATTTCTATCACGCTCCTTTCAATGTGGTAAAATGTATGAGGAAAGAATAGGAAATAGAACAGGGAGATGAAGTAGTATGAGTAATCTTGCAGAGAGAACAGTAAAAACTGAACCGATTTTTGATGGTAGAGTTATAAAAGTTCGTGTTGATGATGTAGTATTACCAAATGGAGCAATGAGTAAACGTGAAATTGTAAATCACCCTGGTGCAGTTGCTATTATTGCTATTACTGATGAGGGGAAAATCGTGCTTGTTGAGCAGTATCGTAAAGCGCTTGAAAAGGCGATTATAGAAATTCCGGCAGGCAAGTTAGAACCTGGTGAAAAACCTGAGGTGACAGCAGTTCGTGAATTAGAAGAGGAAACAGGATATGTATGTGAAAATATAGAGCTTATTACTTCTTTCTATACATCTCCAGGATTTGCAGATGAAATTTTATATGTATATAAAGCAACAGGTTTGACGAAAAAAGAAAATAAAGCCGAGTTAGATGAAGATGAGTTTGTGGAATTGATGGAAGTATCGTTAGAAGAAGCGATTACTCTTACGAAAGATCTTCGTATTCATGATGCAAAAACGATGTTTGCAGTACAATATTTACAACTACAAAAATAAACACTCGCCAAAGGCGAGTGTTTTTTAATTGATTTTTGCGTATACGCGTGCATCACGTAAGCTACCGTCTGGTGCTATGAAATCATTTTCCATTGTACCTTCTAGAATAAACTCTAAACGTTCTGCTAAGTTACATGCATTTGTATTGGTTGCATCAATACGAATTTCAATTCTTCTAGCACTTAGCTTATCAAAGGCGAATTGAATGGCACCTTTAATAGCTTCAGTCATATAGCCTTGTTTTGTATACGCACTATGCAGCCAGAAGTGAAGTGAAAACTTTGGAATATCCCAGTTTTCAGGCTTAAGCGTTATAGCTCCGATAAATGTACCAGATACTTTATCGTATAAGTGAAAATCAAGTGTTTCACGAAGTAAAAACTGTCCGTGAGCGTTACGAACGATTTCTTCAGCACTTTCTTCTGTTTCAGCGTTAATTGGCATCCACGGTACTAAGTCTTCTAGAGAAGCTTGGATTGCTTCATACACTTCTGCACCATCACCTGGAAATGGCTTACGAACTTGTAAGCGTTCAGTTTGAAATAATGTTGGAAAATCTAATAATAATGGTTTCAAGAGAAATCCCTCCTATTCTCTACTTTTTAGTTTAGCAAAGTAGAGCGGAATTTCAATGTTAATTCGTCATACTTTTTTCTTTCTTTCATACATTTTTAGTAAGAGTGTGAACGGAGGGAAGAAAAATGTGGAGAAAAACTTGGCAAGATCGTGTAATGTCTCACATACAGGAAAACTCTTCATTATATATATTTAACGCTGTTTTATTATTGATGGGAGTAATATTTGGGGCCATTCTTGTAAATAGTCTACAATTAAATCAAAAACAAGATTTATCATTTTATTTACAACGTTTTTTTGGACAAGTTTCTAAAGGAGAATTTGCTATTGCAAGCGAAATGTTTCGAGAAAGTTACTTTTCGCAATTAAAATACATTGGATTTATTTGGATTTTGGGGATTTCAATTATTGGATTGCCACTTATTTTTATTTTATTGTTTGTAAAAGGAGTAGTTGTCGGATTTACAGTAGGTTTTTTAGTCAGTCAGCATGGATGGAATGGGTTATTATTAGCATTCGTTTCTGTGTTGCCACAAAACCTCATTATTATTCCAGTATTTCTCGTTATGACAACAATTGCAGCAAGCTTTTCCTTACGCATGATTAGGCATCAATTTATTCGGAAAATAACCGAGCCACTATTACCGTTATTAATTCGTTATACATGCTTCTTTCTTATAATTGGAGCGGTGTTAGCTCTTGCGTCTAGTGTAGAAGCTTATGCATCACCAGTTTTAATGAAAGAAGTCGTTAAGGCTATTAATAAACAATAAATACTTTATGAGAATAATTATCAATTTGTTTTTATTGTTTTTCTTTTGACAGAAGCCCTTCTTCTGATATAATGGTGTAAGAGTGGCGAGGAGGGAGTAGTACCGAATGGAAGAAAGAATTGAACGAATTAAGAAGCAATTACATGCAGCGAGCTACAAGTTAACACCGCAACGTGAAGCAACAGTTCGTGTGCTGCTAGAAAATGAAGAAGATCATTTAAGCGCAGAAGATGTTTACCTCCTTGTAAAAGAAAAGTCGCCAGAGATCGGATTAGCAACCGTCTATCGAACTTTAGAACTATTATCTGAGTTAAAAGTTGTCGATAAGATTAACTTCGGAGACGGTGTTTCACGCTATGACTTACGCCAAGAAGGTGCGCAGCGTTTCCACCATCATTTGATTTGTACACAATGTGGTGCTGTACAAGAAATACAAGAAGATTTACTTGGTGAAGTGGAAAGGAAAGTAGAACATGACTGGAGCTTTAAGGTGAAAGATCATCGTTTAACATTCCATGGGATTTGTAAAAATTGTCAAGAAAATGAAACGGATGAAAAATAACCTTTTCCTATTTATCTAGGAAGAGGTTTTTTATTTGAATAAGGTATAAATTGATGAAAGCTTGGCATATGTTGTAATAACTTATATTTTGGAGGAGTTTACAATGCGCCGAGCTTTAAAATTAACTTTTGATGGAATAAAAGTATTTTTATTATTTACAAGTTGTACGATTTTGTTTTATTTCGCTATACTATGGATAAATGAAGAATATGAAAGCTATCATCGTTATGAAAAGCCACAAGAAGAGACTGTAGAAAAAGTATCAGGGAATGAAGAGCCGGCAAAGGATGCTTTCGTAAATAGAATGATGTTTTTCTATGAAAATGGGGAGTAGTGTAGATTGGAAGATCAATTAAAAGATTTTATTCATTATATGGTTGTCGAAAAAGGGCTTGCGAAAAATACAGTAGTATCTTATGAACGTGATTTAAAAAGTTATGTAAAGTATTTACAAAATGTAGAACAGGCGAAAAGCTTTCATGAAGTGACACGCTTGCACATTGTTAATTTTCTGCAGCACTTAAAAGAAAACGGAAAATCTTCGAAAACATTAGCACGTCATATTGCATCGATTCGTTCGTTTCACCAGTTTTTACTTCGTGAACGAGCGGTAGAGCACGATCCATCCGTACATATTGAAACGCCGCAAGGAGAACGAAAATTACCGAAAGTATTATCAATCGATGAAGTAGAAGCGTTACTTCAGACACCGAAAATGACGAGTGCTTTTGGGGTTCGTGATAAAGCGATGCTAGAGTTATTGTATGCGACAGGGCTTCGTGTTTCGGAATTAATTGCTTTAAACTTAGAAGATATACATTTAACGATGGGATTTGTTCGTTGCATAGGGAAAGGGAATAAAGAAAGAATTATTCCACTAGGAAGTTTAGCGACGGAAGCGATTCAAAAGTATATTGAAAAGGGAAGAAGAGAATTGATGGGTAAAAGAGTAGTAGATGCACTATTTTTAAACCATCATGGGAATCGATTATCAAGACAAGGATTTTGGAAAATTTTAAAACGATTAGCGAAAGAAGCAAATATTGAAAAAGAGCTTACACCGCATACGTTGCGCCACTCTTTTGCTACGCATTTATTAGAAAATGGAGCAGACTTGCGTGCTGTGCAAGAAATGCTTGGACATGCAGATATTTCAACGACGCAAATTTATACGCATGTTTCAAAAGCTAGATTAAAAGATGTATATAAACAGTTTCATCCGAGAGCATAGTTACTATGCTCTTTTTTTCATAGATTCAAAAGGCTATAGCACTTCACAAAAACTTCACAAACATTTCGTACATTGTTTTCAGCAGAAGACTAGAATATTACAATGTATTTCCTCTATACTAAATAAAGTATGAAGGAGGAAATGATGATGAAAAAACTTATTATGACTTTATTTATCGCGATGCTAGCATTGGCTGGCTGTAATACAAACAAAGAAGAACCGAAAAAAGAACAGAAACTAGAAGCTGTAAAAGTAGCAGTTCAAACAAATCCGAAAGAAATTAAACCTGGTGAAAAAACAGAAGTACAAGCACTTGTTACGCAAGGAAAAGAAAAAGTAACCGATGCTGATGATGTAAAGTTTGAAATTTGGAAAGCTGGCGACGAAAAGCACGAAATGTTAGATGGTAAGCATAAAGGTAAAGGTGTTTATGCTGTAGAGAAAACGTTCGAGACAGATGGAGTGTACCATATCATCGCTCACACAAATGCGCGTGAAATGCATGTTATGCCAGAAGTAAAAGTGGCTGTAGGAAATGCGAAAGTAGAAGATGCGAAAAAAGAAAATAGTGATCACGGTGCAGGGCATGGCGATCATAAAAGTGATACAATGATCCACCTTATGGCTGGTGACATAAAAGCAAACGTTGAATCGACTATGAAAGTTCATTTAAAACAAAAAGAAGAAGCGTTAACTGGTGCTGAAGTACAACTTGAGATTTGGAAAGATGGTGTTGAAAAACACGAATTTATTCCAGCGAAAGAAGGAAAAAAAGGAGAGTATGAAACGAAACATACTTTCAAAGAAAACGGTGCTTACAAAGTGAAAGTTCATGTTAAAAAAGGCGAACTGCATGAACATAAAGAAGAAACAGTAGAAGTAAAATAAAAAGTAGCTCTTTAGAGCTGCTTTTTTTATTTTTATCTCGTTATTTGCGGGCAGATTAAAGTTTCGCTTTATATGACGAAATAAATCATAAAATAATTAGCACTTATTTGCATAATGGATTACAATAGAAGTGTGAAGAAAATGAGAAATTCTACGAAAATGTATTAAAAAGAAAGCGTAAACATGTTATGATATCAGTATCAGATGTCTGACATCTGACTTAGAAAAAACTAGAAATGTTTTTGAGTCGTTTCAAAGTAAACGAAATAGGTTAGAGAATCATTTAAAGAAGTACTGTTTGACAATGAGAACGAAAGAGAATTCTTATGGAGAACAGTTTCACTTTATAGCGTTTTGAACATACTACAAGAAGTAGAACTGAACTTATAGGAGGTCGCAGTTATGAATAAATATAAACGTATATTCCTAGTCGTAATGGATTCTGTTGGAATCGGTGAAGCACCAGATGCTGAACAATTTGGTGATTTAGGATCTGACACAATCGGTCACATTGCTGAACATATGAATGGGTTACAAATGCCTAACATGGTGAAATTAGGTCTTGGTAACATTCGTGAAATGAAAGGTATCTCTAAAGTAGAAAAACCACTTGGATATTATACAAAAATGCAAGAAAAATCTACTGGTAAAGATACAATGACAGGACATTGGGAAATCATGGGTCTTTACATTGATACACCATTCCAAGTGTTCCCTGAAGGATTCCCAAAAGAATTACTTGATGAATTAGAAGAAAAAACAGGTCGTAAAATTATCGGTAATAAACCAGCTTCTGGAACTGAGATTCTTGATGAACTTGGTCAAGAACAAATGGAAACAGGTTCTTTAATCGTTTACACTTCTGCTGATAGCGTATTACAAATCGCAGCACACGAAGAAGTAGTGCCACTTGATGAGTTATATAAAATTTGTAAAATTGCACGTGAATTAACGTTAGATGAGAAGTACATGGTAGGTCGTGTTATCGCTCGTCCATTCGTTGGTAAGCCTGGAAACTTTACACGTACACCAAACCGTCATGATTATGCATTAAAACCATTCGGCCGTACGGTAATGAATGAATTAAAAGATAGTGACTACGATGTGATTGCTATCGGTAAAATCTCTGACATCTATGATGGTGAAGGGGTAACTGAATCACTTCGTACGAAGTCTAATATGGATGGAATGGATAAGCTTGTAGATACATTAAATATGGACTTTACAGGTCTTAGCTTCTTGAACTTAGTTGACTTTGATGCATTATTTGGACATCGCCGTGATCCACAAGGATACGGAGAAGCGCTACAAGAATATGATGCTCGTCTTCCAGAAGTATTCGAAAAACTAAAAGAAGATGACTTATTATTAATTACAGCAGACCATGGTAATGATCCAGTACATCCTGGTACGGATCATACACGTGAATATGTACCGTTATTAGCATATAGCCCAAGCATGAAAGATGGCGGACAAGAACTATCACTTCGCCAAACATTTGCTGATATTGGTGCAACGGTAGCAGAAAACTTCGGTGTGAAAATGCCAGAACACGGAACAAGCTTCTTAAACGAGCTAAAGAAATAGGGGGATAAACAAATGAATCGTGAACTTATTACAAAATCAGCTTCATACTTAAAAGAGAAATTTCAAGAAACGCCACAAGTAGGACTAATCCTTGGATCAGGACTAGGTGTATTAGCAGATGAAATCGAGAACGCAGTAACAGTACCTTACAGTGAAATCCCTGAATTCCCAGTATCAACTGTAGAAGGACATGCAGGTCAATTAGTATTCGGTACACTTCAAGGTGTAACAGTAGTAGCAATGCAAGGACGTTTCCACTTCTATGAAGGATACGACATGCAAAAAGTAACATTCCCAGTTCGTGTTATGAAAGAACTAGGTGTAGAAACAGTTGTTGTAACAAATGCAGCTGGTGGTGTAAATACATCATTCGAGCCAGGCGATCTTATGTTAATTTCAGATCATATTAACTTCATGGGTACAAATCCATTAATCGGACCAAATGATTCTGAGATGGGTGTACGTTTCCCTGATATGTCTACATCATATACGACAGAGCTTCGTGAAATGGCGAAACAAGTCGCAGCAGACTTAAATATTAAAGTACAAGAAGGTGTATACGTTGGAATGACAGGTCCTGTATATGAAACACCTGCTGAAATTCGTATGCTTCGTACACTTGGCGGAGATGCAGTTGGTATGTCAACAGTACCTGAAGTAATTGTAGCTCGTCATGCTGGTATGAAAGTACTTGGTATTTCTTGTATTTCAAATATGGCAGCTGGTATTTTAGATCAGCCACTTCACCACGATGAAGTAATCGAAACGACAGAACGTGTTAAAGCTAACTTCTTAGCATTAGTAAAAGCAATCGTAAAACAAATGAAGGGGTGACCTCACAATGAGAATGGTGGACCTAATTGCAAAAAAACGTGACGGACATGCATTAACGACAGAAGAAATTAACTTTATTGTTGAAGGATATACGAATGGTGATATTCCTGATTATCAAGTAAGTTCACTTGCAATGGCAATTTTCTTCCAAGATATGAACGATCAAGAGCGTGCTGATTTAACAATGGCAATGGTAAATAGCGGTGATACAATCGACTTATCAGCTATTGAAGGAGTAAAAGTAGATAAGCACTCAACAGGTGGCGTTGGTGATACAACAACACTTGTATTAGGTCCATTAGTAGCTGCTTTAGGTGTACCGGTTGCAAAAATGTCTGGACGTGGTTTAGGACATACTGGTGGTACAATTGATAAATTAGAAGCAGTTCCAGGATTCCATGTTGAAATCGAAAATGATGAATTCATGCGTCTTGTAAATGAAAACAAAATCGCAGTTATTGGTCAAAGTGGAAACTTAACACCTGCGGATAAAAAATTGTATGCACTTCGTGATGTAACGGCAACAGTAAACTCAATTCCGCTTATTGCAAGCTCGATTATGAGTAAAAAAATTGCTGCTGGTGCAGATGCAATTGTTCTTGATGTAAAAACTGGAGCAGGTGCATTTATGAAAACAGATGAAGATGCAAAACGTTTAGCAGAAGCAATGGTGCGCATTGGTAATAACGTTGGTCGTAATACGATGGCTGTTATTTCTGATATGAGTCAACCACTTGGTGAGGCGATTGGTAACGCACTTGAAGTACAAGAGGCAATTGATACGTTACAAGGTAAAGGACCAAAAGATTTAGAAGAGTTATGTTTAACACTTGGAAGTCAAATGGTATACCTTGCGGGACAAGCTTCATCTTTAGAAGATGCACGTGAGAAATTAATTGAAGTCATGAACAACGGTAAAGCGCTAGAATCATTTAAAACGTTCTTATCAGCGCAAGGTGGCGATGCATCTGTTGTTGATGATCCTTCAAAATTACCACAAGCACAGTTTAAAATTGAAGTAGAAGCGAAAGAAGACGGTTATGTATCAGAAATCGTTGCAGATGAAATCGGAACAGCAGCAATGCTTTTAGGAGCAGGACGTGCGACGAAGGAATCTGAAATTGATTTAGCAGTTGGCTTAATGCTTCGCAAAAAAGTAGGGGACAGCGTGAAAAAAGGTGAATCCCTTGTTACCATTTACGCAAACCGTGAAAATGTGGAAGATGTAAAAGCAAAAATTTATGAGAACATGAAGATCTCTAAAGACCACGTAGATGCACCAACTTTAGTGCATGGTATTGTAACGAAGTAATAAAAAAGGCCAAGGAGTATTTCTCCTTGGCTTTTTTTGCTATTTTTTGTTTATAATAATAATGGGTGAAATTATGATTAGAATTTGTGCAATAACAAAAACAGATGAAGTATTATATGATGTTTCGCTAGAAGAAACAACGAAAGACCATATTGTATGGTATTGGCTAGATTTATATAAGCCAACGAAAGAAGAGTATACATACATTTTGCAAGATCATTTTAAGTTCCATCCCCTTGCAATTGAAGACTGTATAGAATATGTACAGAGGCCAAAAGTTGATTTTTATGATGGATATAACTTTTTAGTTCTTCATGCATTTGGTGAGGATGGATTAGAACCGCACGAGATCGATTTATTTATTAGTGATCGTTTTATTGTTTCTTTCCACTTTTCTCATAACAATGCAATCGAAAGAGTATGGAAAACACTTGGAGAAAAGAAGCGTATTAAAAATAGTCCGTTACATGTAGCTCATACAATTATCGATCAAATTGTGGACGACTATTTTGCACCTGTATATTACATTGAGGATCATTTAAATGCAATTGATGATAATTTAACGGGTGAGACAGCAGGAAGTGTGCTAGAAGAAGTATTTGATATACGTGCAGACTTATCAAAACTAAGGCGTACAATCATTCCGATGCGTGATTTATTGTATCGTATTTTAAATTCGACTCGTTTTTACGGTATAAGTGATCATGAAATTTACTTTAAAGATATACATGATCATTTGCTTAAACTGACAGAAATGATTGAGGCAAGCCGGGAGTTAACGGCAGATATTCGAGATAGCTATTTTTCATTAAACTCACATCATATGAATAACATTATGAAAACATTAACTGTATTCTCGACTATTTTCATGCCATTAACATTTATTGCGGGAGTATACGGAATGAACTTTACGCATATGCCGGAGCTTGGTGGACAATATAGTTATTTTATTTGTCTACTTCTAATGGCACTAATTGGCGGTGGCATGATGGCTTGGTTTTATAAAAAAGGATGGTTTAAGTAAAAAAACACCGAGGAAAATTCCTCGGTGTTTTTTACTTAACCAATAGCATGTAATACAAACATGGCTAAGAATAAGCATGTAACGATATACATAGACGGTGCGACTTCTTTATGCTTTCCAAGAGCAACTTTTAAGATAGGATAAGCAATAAATCCGAACGCAATGCCATCAGCGATACTATATGTGAGCGGGATCATGACGATAATTAAGAACGCTGGAAATCCTTCTGAAAAATCGTTCAGAGGAATTTGCTGAATGCTTGTAATCATCAGGCCGCCAATAATAATTAAGATTGGTGCAATGGCACTATCAGGAATTAGTTTGACAAACGGAAGTGCAAACAGTGATGCAAAGAATAACAACCCTGTAACGATAGACGTCAGACCTGTCTTTCCGCCTGCAGTAA
The DNA here is from genome assembly GCF_019656175.1 of Bacillus sp. BML-BC051. Classification (NCBI taxonomy): domain Bacteria; kingdom Bacillati; phylum Bacillota; class Bacilli; order Caryophanales; family Bacillaceae; genus Bacillus; species Bacillus sp. BML-BC051. The sequence continues at coordinate 56,629 of NZ_BPLI01000010.1, read as the reverse complement.
TACCTGCGGCACTCTCTACTGTTGATACGGTAGGGCTTGTGCCAAATAGACCACATGTCATTGCTGAAATTGCATTGGCTTGGTAAGCACGTGGGAATTTACGGTCATCTTCTAATAAACCGTGCAGAAGTCCCATGTTCTCAAAAATAAGCACCATGCTTAAGGAGAATGTTGCAATCCAAAACGGTAAGGAAGAAAGTTTGCCAAATGACATAGCTCCAAACACATCGCCGTAATTAGCGAATGAGAATGAACTAGTTCCGATTTGACTTGTATCAACAAGACCAAATAGCCATGCAATACCAGTTCCTATTGCAATCGTCCATAAAAAGCTTCCACGTACGTTACGAATAAATAGTACAAGTGCAACGATAAGAGTAAGTAGTGTCGCAAGAACGACAGGGTTACTTAATTTACCCATTGCAACAGCAGTATTTGGATTCGAAACGACTAAACCACCTTTTTGCAATCCGATAAATGCTAAAAATAATCCGATACCGACAGTAATAGCTTCCTTTAATGACTTTGGAATCGATACTGAAAGCACGCGAGCGATTGGTGTAAACGCAGCAATTGCAAAAATAATACCAGAGATGAAGACAGCTGCTAATGCTTCCTGCCAAGTTAATCCGAGCGTATGCACAGCGGTGTACGTGAAGAATGCATTTACACCCATACCAGGGACAAGAATAGCAGGTGCATTTGCCCAAAATGCCATGAGCAGACATCCGATAAATGAACTGAAAACAGTTGCTAAAATTCCAGCTTCAAGAGGAATGCCAGCATCGGATAAAATGGATGCATTTACAATCATAATATATACGATCGTGAAAAATGACGTAACTCCAGCTAAAACTTCTTGTTTTGGTGATGTTTCGTGTAAACCTAATTTAAATGTTCTTTCAAGTATTCCTTTCATGTTAAACCTTCTTTTTCATATCCCTCTCCCACCCGTGATATCTCTTTCGTAAGAGCTCACCGTCCTTTATTATATCAGAACATCATGTTTTTACAACAAGGAAAATGATAACGTTTACTTATAAATGAAATTATTTATAAATACGTAAAAATCGCTCGTATTGTTGAAATGATTTCTAATTCTCCCGATTGAATGGGCGGAGCTGCTTGTGCATGTAAAGTAGCAAAGGACGCAACTTCTCGTGGTAATTGAGCAGATTCTTCAACGAATGAGAGTGGAACAGGATTAATGTTTAAATTGTATGTACTCGCAATAGCACGAGCTTTTTCTACCGCTTGCTGCAGAGCTTGAATGAGAGCTTGCTCGTAATATTTATTTGGATGAGATATTCGAAAACGTAACCCTTTTGCTAAGTTTGCTCCATTTGAAACGGCTATATCATATACTTCCCCTGCTTTTTGTACATTTAAAACGGTAATTTCATACAAATGTTCCACACGGTATCCTTGTAGTAATGCTTTATCATTTACATATTCGTACTGGGGCGTAATCGTATATGAAATGGTTTCTATATTTTTGTCAGCAATCCCTAGTTGTTTTAGTGCATCTAATAATTGTTTTGATTGCACTGCATTCTCTTCTTGTGCCTGTTTTACATTTTTATGATCTGTACGAATACCAATTGTTAATATAACAACATTTGGTTTTGCTTTTACAACGCCTTCACCTTGCACTGTAATGGTAGCTTCTTTTCCAGTATTAGCTGTACGTACATTGTGTAAATAAGGGTTCATTCCACCTTGCATTTTCCATCACCATCCTTATTTATATGTATATGTGTGAACAAAAAAGAAATTTGTATGAAAAAGTTACATAAATGGGAATGTTAGAGAAAGAAAGCATATACAACGAGGGTATTTATAGATTATAATATGTGTAAATATGATAAAAAAGGGACGAGGCTAGTGAACGAAAAAAGAGAAACACTGATTTTAGAATTATCCGGATCATTTCGAAAGATGATACGTTTATTACAAAATGATATTAATACACGTTTTGCAGAACATATGCCATACAATGAATTTTCTGTATTACGCGCGTTATTTTTAAAGAGTCCACAGATGGCTTCGCAAATTGCGAGTGAAGTAAACGTAACCTCCAGTCATATTACAGCTGTTACTGATCGTCTCGTACGAAAAGGCTTTGTAGAAAGAAAGCGTTCAAATTCTGACCGTCGTATCGTGTACTTAGAAATTACAGAACACGGAAGAGAAGTAACTGAAAAACTTGAAGCTGTGCGTAAAGAATATTATAAAGAGAGATTTAAAGGTTGGAGCGACCAAGAAATAGAAATGGTGTTAGAGCTATTTGGCCGCGTATTATAATAAATGAGGATAGGAAGCGAAAGCTTTCCTATCCTTTTTCTTTTGAATAAAAATATTTTGAAACTCCAATACTTTAATTAAAAAGAATCGGAGTGAAAAATTATGAAACGTATTTCTATGCTTTTCATTATGATCGGAAGTTTTTTCTGCTTTAATCAATTCGCGGATGCCGCATCGCCTCTCCAAGTCGTTCAAAAAGAATTACAACATATTTCAAATAAGCAACCTGTTTTATATTCAAAACTATGGATTCGTTCAATGCAGAATACTATTTTATTTCATCATAGTGATGACACTCGGCATGAAGATACGATTAGTAATGTAACAAAGTCTTCTCTTGTAAAAGTAAAACAACTACCACTTCAAAAAGCATCGCAGTACATCCCGAGATTATCACAATATATTTCTAAGTTTGAGGCTGAGAATGTGCAAGTGTATTATGTTGCAGCTCGTTATGAAGTGAAAAAAGAAAATTCGTATCAGTTAAATGGCATGAATTATTTTATGCAAGTGTTTATTCAACAAGGGGGAGAATGGAGAATTGCTGAAAGTATAGTTGCTCCAACAGATCAAATCGTGGCAAATGGTGACGGATTTGGAACGAAGCAAGAAAAAGAGTATGGGAAAAGAAGAGAGAATGTGAAATAACCTCCTCATCGAGAGGAGGTTATTTTATTTAAAATTCCAAGAGACTTTCCATTTTAATATTTTAGGTAGGAAGAAATACGTAATGAAACTAGTCAATAAAAATCCGATGTAAAAGCTGGACAATGACTGCTTGTGACTTAGTATTAAACCTCCAATGATCCCACCAAAGAAAATCGCACAAGCTAAAACTACTTTTTGTAGTTTTGGATATAGTAAGTAGTTACCATTTCGCTCATTGGCTGAACGGGCATATAAATATATACCGAGTGGTAATAAAACAATGATATGTGCGATAGATCCAATCAATGTTTTTGCCGGTGGAATCTTTGTAAAGTTTGGTTCGTTATGACGCACTCCATTCTGATCGGTATAAGCGCTTTGTGGATCATAATTAAAGTCAATATAAAAATCTTCTGCTGGACTAGAAATACGTATGTTTTCCATCATATTATGTATAAGACTTTTGTCCTCATGAAATTCAGTGTTTGAGTGAACAACAATGACTCCTGAGATAAGTGATGGAAGTAAAGCTGGGAAGAATAGTATAACTGCAGTGAGAAATCCTTGCGATATAATATTCCCTGCAATGGTTCCTACACATAAGGCAAGTGTATAAATTGCGAATAATACAATTAACATGTATATAAAGTAACTATGAAAGGGGGAGAATACTTGATATTTATTATGAAAAGTCAACTTTTTCATAATAGCAAATAGTCCCCAGTTTAAAACGACAACAGCCGCGATATTACAGAGTCCAAACAACCATTTCGTTATATAAAGGTGTGAACGTTTAAATGGCATAGACCATAACAAGTCGCTATAGTTATTTTGTCTTTCCCAGCCGATTAATGTACAGGCCAGAACGATAAGTGCAGCACCTTGAAATATGACAGGTTCCATAAGTGATAAATCAAAATTGTAATGATATATAATTTTCGATTCTTTATTCATATTTAGAAAATATTGCTGTTGAATAGAAGTCATATAGTATTTATATGACAAAGTATAGAAGCTGACGAGCCAAAATAACCATACAACATATTTACTTTGTTGATATGTTCTTAGCCACAGTGCTTTTTGAAACATAGGATCTCTCCTTTAAAAAACTTTATAATTTGTTAGGCGTGATAATACAACATAAGTAATGATTCCAGCGAGAAACAAACTGATATAGTAGTTAGGTAAGAAATAAAATTGATTTATTTTATAGCCACCTAGTAATGCAAAGTAAATGGTTGTCCCCCATATCCATATTTTTAAATGTTTTTGGAAAATAAATATCTTTTGACTATTTTCATTTGGTGACCGCATATATAAATATGTCCCAAGTAGTAAATAAAATATTGTATAGAAAATAGGGACTAACATTGATTTGGCTGAATAATATTTATGAGATACTGGATTTCTTAAAGTAGTTGGATCGTTGTCCTGCTTTCGGTATTCTGGATCATAGTTATAATCAATAGAAAAGCGATATATTGGTGCAACTATATTTGTTTTTTGATTGATTTCATAAAGTTGTTCATATAGCTTATAATTTTTAGGATCGGTAGCTTCTAAATGATTTATTGTAAAAGTGTAAACTAGTGGAATAAATGTAAGTCCCATTAGTAGCCACGGAATACAAAAAACAACCTGGGAAACAATGCTTCCAGTAAAAGTACCGATGCATAGTGCAGCTGTATATACTGCAACATAAGAAACAATGGCATAAAGAAAGTATCGATGAAACGGACTAAATGATTGATAATCAAAATGAATAGTTGTTCTATAAATAACATACATAAGAATCCAATTTACAAGTAATGAGCTCACAATACAAAAGGAACCGAAAGCCCATTTCGATAAGAAAACATCTTTTCTTTTAAACGGCATCGTCATAAGTAGTGTATTAGATTGGTTACTACGTTCCCAACCTATCAATAAGCAGGCTAAAGCAATGATAAGAAGAGTTAACCAAAAACTATTACCTTCTCCTGAAGAAAAGGTATAAAAATAATAATACTGTTTCCCTTTTTCTTGTAATTCGTAATATTTATCGAGTTCCATCTGAGCACTTCTATAGTATCCTAAAGATAAAAGATAAAGCGAACTAAAGAAGAATAGTAACACAGCATATTTCCCGCGTTTCCAATTCCACATCCACAACGCCTTATGAAACATACCCATCCTCCTCCAGTGTCGTAACGAAGACATCTTCAAGTGACATTGTTAATTCCTCAATGAGTATAGGTTGTTCTTTATAAAACTTCTCCAGTGTTGTAGCTACATTTCCCTCAATTAAGATTGTAAATACTTTTCCTGTTTGATTTAATATTTTAATATTGCTTAAGTTTTCTAGTTTTTGAGGTAGTGATCGTTCATAAGCTACTTGTATTTTAGCAAATCGTGATTTTGCATCGTCTAGTGATGTGATAGAAGAGATAGTATGGCCTTTTAATATAATGATTGTATCTGCAATTTGTTCCACTTCATCTAAATGGTGAGTTGAGATGAAAATGGTAATCTCTTTTTCTGCAACTTCTCCAACGAGAAACTGTAAAATCTGCCGTTTAACGATAGGATCAAGTCCGTTTGTCGGTTCATCTAAAATGATATATTCTGCTTTTGTAGAAACGGCTAAAATGATGGCAAGGAGTGCTTTCATTCCTTTTGAATAGCTACGAATTCGTTTGTTTGGTAAGTTAAAACGTTCTAAAAGTTCATAGAAATATGCTTCATCAAATGCGGTATAAACTTCTTTATAAAACTTTACAATTTCTTTTACCGTATATCCGTTCAATATGTTAGTAGAATCCGGAACATATACGATTTTTTGCTTTATTTCAGGACACTGATGAATGTTTGTATCTTCATATGTAACAGTCCCTGCATCAGGGTCTAAAATGCCGACCATCGTTCGTAATAAAGTTGTTTTCCCTGCACCGTTTCTTCCGAGTAATCCGATGATACTTCCTCTTTGTAATGTGAAAGAAACATCATCTAAAATTGTTTGATTATCAATCGTTTTCTTCAAGCTTGTCACTTTCAGCATCCGCATTTCCTCCAATCTCTTTGTAATATGAATCTATCCAATCATGAATTTTATCTTTCGTAACACCAAGATAAGAGGCTTCTAATAGTAATTGATGAAATTGCTTTTCAACCATAGCGATTTTCCTTTCGTCTAATGTTGGGGTAATCGATTGGGATACAAATGTTCCTTTTCCTCGTAATGTTTCAATAATCCCTTGTCGCTCTAACTCTTGGTACGCCTTACTCACTGTATTTGGATTTATAACGAGTAAAGAAGCAAGTTCGCGTACAGAAGGTAGTTTGTCACTTGGAGCTAACATGTTCTTCAATACGAGTTCTTTTATATTTTGAACAATTTGTTCCCATATCGGAGTGTTGCTTCTTGGATCAAGTTGAATATGCAAGAGCAATGTCTCCTTTCTGACTTGTATTAAGTGTACTACTCGGTGTAATACACTTAATACAATATAGGTGATGAATGTATTTGTCAACTGAAAATATTAGAAAAAAATGGTATTAAAAAATAAAAAATTGGAAAAAATAGGTCTGATATAGAATGGAGGGTTAGTCATGAAGCGAGTTTTTGGAATACTTGTTTGTTTCATGTTATTGCTTTCTGGTACTTCAGTTAGTTTCGCACAATCTGAGAAAACGAAGCAGGAGAAAACAGAAGAAACAACGCCGAAGTTAGCGGAACAAGCGTCGTCAGCAATTGTAATTGAACAAGATACAGGTAAAGTTTTGTTTGATAAAAATCCAAATGAGAAGTTACCACCTGCTAGTATGACGAAGATTATGACAATGCTATTAATTATGGAACAAGTTGAAAAAGGAAAACTAAAACTAACCGATAAAGTTAGAGCAAGTGAACATGCAGCTTCAATGGGTGGATCACAAATCTTTTTAGAGCCTGGTGAAGAGATGACTGTAAATGAAATGCTAAAGGGTATTGCCATTGCATCTGGAAATGATGCGTCTGTTGCAGTAGCGGAGCATATCGCTGGTTCAGAAGAAGGTTTTGTAAATATGATGAACAAAAAAGCGAAAGATTTAGGACTGAAAAACACTCATTTCCAAAATCCAACAGGTCTTCCGGCTAAAGACCATTATTCTACAGCAAATGATATGGCTATAATGGCGAGAGAATTAATGAAGTACCCACTTATTCGCAAATACACGGGTAAATATGAAGACTATTTACGTGAAGATACGGATAAGAAGTTTTGGCTCGTGAATACGAATAAGTTAGTACGTTTTTATCCTGGAGTAGATGGCGTGAAAACGGGCTTTACGACAGAAGCAAAATATTGTTTAACAGCATCGGCTGAAAAGAATGGGATGCGTGTTATTTCAGTTGTTATGGGTGCACCTACATCGAAAGAACGGAACAATCAAGTAACGAAGCTTCTTGACTATGCATTTGGTCAATATATGACAAAGAAATTGTATACACGAGGCGAAAAAATTAAGACTGTCCAAGTAGGAAAAGGAAAAAAAGAAAAAGTAGATTTAGTTGCGTCAGACAATGTGTCTCTTCTTATGAAGAAGGGCGAAAATATGGACAAAGTAAAGCAAGAAGTAATTGCTGAAAAGAAAGTGAAAGCGCCGATTAAAAAGGGCGATGCACTTGGTACACTTGTTATTAAAAAAGATAAAGATGTTTTATTAAAACAAACAATTGTAGCAAAAGAAGATGTTGCTGCGGCGAGCTGGTGGGAGTTATTTAAAAGAAGTTTTGGGATGTTTTCAACATCAAAATAGCGGCAAACATTTTGCCGCTTTTCTATTCGTATGAAAGTAAAAAATTGCTGAATGCTTTCACTTTATGGCGAAATAGTTCTTCTTTTGTCAGTAGGAAGGATTCTTATGTTGAATCACGAAAATCTTTATGTATGTAAATGAGTAAAGTTTGAGCATAAGGAGGAAATCGTGTGAGTCTTTCCATGCAATTAGAAGTAAAACGTGACGTCCTATGTGTGAGACTAGCGGGTGAATTAGATCATCATACTGCTGAAGAGTTGCGAACGAAAGTAACAGATATGATTGAGACACATGGTGTTCATCATATTGTTTTGAGCCTAGAGAACTTATCGTTTATGGATAGTTCTGGTTTAGGTGTTATATTAGGCCGATATAAGCATGTAAAGGGATTAGGTGGAGAAATGGTTGTTTGTGCAATTTCACCGCCTGTTAAACGTTTATTTGAAATGTCGGGCTTATTTAAAATTGTTCGCTTAGAAGAAAGTGAAGCGCATGCGCTCGCGACGTTGGGGGTGGCATAAATGAGAAATGAAATGAACCTTCAATTTTCAGCATTAAGTCAAAATGAATCGTTTGCTCGCGTTACAGTAGCTGCTTTTATTGCGCAACTAGACCCAACGATGGAAGAACTTACGGAGATTAAAACAGTTGTGTCAGAAGCAGTTACAAATGCAATTATTCATGGGTACGAAGGAAATGCAGAAGGTGTTGTTTATATTTCTGTAATTTTGGAAGAAGCAATGGTGAAACTCACGATTCGAGATGAAGGGATTGGCATCTTTGATTTAGATGAAGCAAGACAACCCCTTTTTACAACTAAACCTGAATTAGAGCGTTCCGGAATGGGATTTACTATCATGGAAAATTTTATGGATGAAGTAGAAGTTATTTCAAACGAATCTTTCGGGACAACAATCCATTTGACAAAATACTTATCAAATAGTAACGCTCTATGCAATTAAGGAGAATAGCCTATGGACATAGAGGTCAAAAATGAGAAGAAGAAACCTCAGTTAAAGGACCACGAGCTAAAAGCGTTAATTCAACAAAGTCAAGATGGAGATCAACAAGCGAGAGATACAATCGTTCAAAGTAATATGCGTCTCGTATGGTCGGTTGTGCAGCGTTTTCTTAATCGAGGATACGAACCAGACGATTTATTTCAAATTGGATGTATTGGGCTCTTAAAATCGGTAGATAAATTTGATTTATCTTTCGACGTGAAATTTTCAACATATGCAGTTCCAATGATTATTGGAGAAATACAACGATTTTTACGTGATGATGGATCAGTGAAAGTAAGCAGGTCTTTAAAAGAAACAGGAAATAAAATTCGAAAGATGAGAGACGAGCTTTCGAAAGAATTCGGAAGGGCCCCAACGATTAATGAAGTAGCCGAAGCGTTAGAACTAACGCCAGAGGAAGTGGTTCTGGCGCAAGAAGCGAGTCGAGCTCCTTCATCTATACATGAAACGGTGTATGAAAACGACGGGGACCCAATTACTATTTTAGATCAAATTGCAGATCAATCTGAAACGAAATGGTTTGATAAAATTGCTTTAAAAGAAGCAATTAGAGAATTAGATGAGCGAGAACGTTTAATCGTGTATTTACGCTACTATAAAGATCAAACCCAATCAGAAGTAGCAGAGCGCATAGGCATTTCGCAAGTACAAGTTTCAAGACTTGAAAAGAAAATATTAAAACAGATGAAAGATCGAATAGATGAATAGCTATTCGATCTTTTTTTATGCCTTTACTAGGAGGAGATTGTAAACTTTCGTAAAAGTTTACAGAATTTATTGATAATTTAGTAAATTTAAAATATAATCCAAGTATGAACTTGTCACAAAGGGGGAAGGAAATATGGAAACGAGGCAACAATGGGGAACGAGGGCTGGATTTATTTTCGCAGCGGTCGGCTCTGCCGTTGGATTAGGAAACATATGGCGTTTTCCTTATACAGCGTATGAAAATGGAGGAGGCGCATTCTTTTTACCGTACTTATTCGCATTATTAACGACTGGTATTTCATTATTGGCGTTTGAATTTGCTCTTGGGCATCGTCACCGTGGTTCAGCGCCGCTTACGTTCTTCCGTATTCATCGGCGTGCTGAATTCATTGGATGGTGGCAAATGTGTGTAACGTTTATCGTTTCAACATATTATGCAGTAATTATTGCTTGGTCTATTTCATATACGTACTTTGCAATTACTGGAGCATGGGGGAAAGACACGCAATCATTTTTATTTAAAGAGTACTTACATGTTGCAGATAAGCCAGGGCAGTTTGGGGGGCTTGTGCCGGAAGTATTAATTCCATTAGCTCTCGTTTGGATTATTGTGCTCGGCGTTGCATTCAAAGGAGTAAAAAAGGGAATTGAAGTGGTTAACCGTATTTTCATTCCTTTACTAGTTGTTATGTTCCTTATTATCGTAGTTCGTGCAGTGACGATGGAGGGTGCGATGCAAGGGTTAGATGCATTCTTCAAACCAGATTGGAGTCGTATTTTTGATGGGAAGGTATGGCTTGCTGCTTATGGTCAAATTTTCTTTAGCTTATCTTTAGCATTTGGAATTATGATTACGTATTCTAGTTATTTACCGAAAAACTCAGATACAACAAATAATGCCTTTATTACTGGTTTTGCAAACTCAGGATTTGAATTGTTAGCAGGAATTGGGGTCTTTGCAGCTCTTGGATTTATGGCAAACAATATGGGAGTACCAGTTGATAAAGTAGCAAGTGCTGGTGTAGGACTTGCATTCGTAGTATTCCCGCAAATTATTAATGAATTACCGATGTCACCGTTATTTGGCGTATTATTTTTCTTATCATTAACGGTTGCCGGAATTACATCTCTCATTTCGCTTGCGGAAGTATGTTTTGCGGCCGTATCTGAAAAGTTCAGCTTAAGCCGCCAAAAAACAATTGGAATTATGGGGACGCTTCTCGTACTAGTTTCTCTTGTTTTTGCAACACGTGGCGGGCTTATGTTCCTAGATGTTGTTGATTATTTCGCTAATAACTTCGGATTAATTTCAATTGCATTAGCAGAAGTAGTTACGATAGGACTCATTTTACGCCGTTTACCAGTTTATCAAAATCACGCAAATTTCGTATCTGATATTAAGTTAGGGACATTTTGGAGAGTGAGTTTACTCGTTATTACCCCGCTTATGCTAGGGTACATGTTAATTGATGGTACAATCCAAAATATTAAAAAGAACTACGGAGATTATCCAACGGAGTTTGTCGTAACATATGGTTGGTCAATTGCAGCAGCGTTCCTTATCGTTGCACTAATCATTAGTATAAAGAAATGGAATGCACAAATACATTCAGATTCTGCTAAGCTTGAAAAAGAATGGAAAGATCGGGGTGTTTCATAATGAGCGGATCAGCGATTATGATGATGGTTATTGGTATGGTAGTCATTTGGGGAGGACTCGCATTAAGTATTGCAAATTTATTTAAGAAAAAGGCATAAAATAAAAAACATCTGTACCGAAACGGTACAGATGTTTTTTTATGAAAAAATTGTATTAGAAAAAAATTCAATAACCATACTACAACTACGAGGAAGAGTGAAGAGGTGAATGGAAATTGGAACAAACAATTTATATTAAAATGCGTAATCGATTAAAAGTTTCGCCTACGTATGAAGTGAAGCTGGGTGATGTTGCTCAACTTGCGGGAGATGCTCTGGTAGTTCAGTCGTTACAAGATGAGGTAATTTACAAAATAACAGCGCATGATAAGACGCATGTCGTAATTGATATTATGAAAATAATTGAGGTTATTAGGCGAAAAGCGGCTCATATACAAATTAATTTACTCGGTTCTGGACAAACTCTTGTTGAAATTATATATGAAAAAAAGAAAGTACACCCAATTTTCTTTGGACTTGTATGGTTGTTACTTTTCATTGGAGCGGCCCTTGCGATCATTTATTTCCATGAAGATGTAAGCATGCAACAAGTGCACCAACGGTTATATTACATGATTACGGGAGAATTTAAGGCACAACCACTTTTATTTCAAATTCCTTATTCATTAGGTCTTGGATTAGGTATGGTCTTATTTTTTAATCATGTATTTCAAAAGCGAATTAATGAAGAGCCGAGTCCGTTAGAAGTGGAGATGTTCCAATATCAGCAGTCACTTGACCAATATGTAATTGTTCATGAAAACAAGGACAACATGAAACAACTTGCCGATGATTGAGTCTGGGCTTGTTATTTTAATTGGTTTAGCGGGAGGGATTGCGGTAGGTAGCGGATATGTCGCATTTTTAGCTGTACTTGGTATAATCCCTCGTCTAGCTCAATTAACGAGAAGTGGAAAGCACATTCAATATTTTGAGTGGGCAGTTATTGCAGGTACGTTAACAGGGGCTTGGTGTAGCTTGAAAAACATTACATTTCAAACATCGCAATATTGGCTTGTTATATTAGGTATATTTTGTGGCACATTCGTTGGAATGCTTGCAGCCGCATTAACAGAAGTGTTAAATGTTTTACCTATTTTAGCGAAACGGGTAGGGGTAGAGGGGAAAATTGTTGTTTTACTCGTTGCTCTTGTACTTGGGAAAGTAATAGGCTCGTTGTTTCACTGGATTTATTTCGTAAAGTAGGAGGCAATATATAAATGACAGGGCGAAAACTAAAGGATGATTACATAAATAAGGTGAAGGAGTACCATCCGAAACCAAATTATTTCATAAATTGTGTTAAGGCATTTCTTGTAGGTGGACTCATTTGTACTGTCGGAGAAGTATTGATGAAATTTTATATACATTATTTTCATTTCAGTGAACAAGAGGCAGGAAATCCGACAGTTGCAACGCTTGTATTGTTATCGGCGATTTTAACAGGTTGTGGTGTATATGATAAAATCGGTCAATTTGCTGGAGCGGGATCGGCAGTACCTGTTACGGGATTTGCGAATTCTATGGCGAGCGCTGCGCTAGAACATAAGAGTGAAGGAATTGTGCTTGGGGTTGCTACAAATATGTTTAAGCTGGCGGGAAGTGTTATCGTTTTTGGGGTCGTTGGGGCATACATTATTGGGTTAATAAGATATACATTTAACATTTTAATGTCTTAAAGGAGGGGCTAGTATGAGGTTGACTGGAAAACAAACGTGGGTATTTCAAAATGATATTTATGTGAATGCAACCGGTACTGCTGTCGGTCCGAAAGAAGCTGAAGGCCCTCTTGGAAAGGATTTTGATATTTCATACGATGATTTACATTGCGGAGAGGAAAACTGGGAACTTGCGGAACGAAGATTAATGTCAGATTCAATTCAGCAAGTTGTGCAAAAGGGAAATGTAAAAACATCACAAATTGATTTCTTTTTAGCGGGTGATTTATTAAATCAAACAGTGACAGCCAATTATGTTGCGCGTAAGTGGGGAATTCCCTTTTTAGGGATGTTTAGCGCTTGTGCGACCTCGATGGAGACTTTAGCGGTTGGTTCAGCCTTTATAGACGGTGGATTCGCAAATCGTGTTTTAGCGACGGTAAGTAGTCATAATGCAACGGCTGAAAGACAGTTTCGTTATCCAACAGAGTATGGGGGACAAAAACCAGGAACGGCAAACTCCACTGTTACAGGTGCTGGATCCATATTAATTAGTAAAGAAAAAAGTGCCATTAAAATTACGGCAGCTACGATTGGAAAAGTGCAAGATTTAGGAATTGCGAATCCTTTAGATATGGGATCGGCGATGGCGCCGGCTGCTGCTCATACAATTCAACAACATTTTGAAGATTTGAAGAGAAGCGCAGCAGATTATGATTTGATTGTTACCGGTGATTTATCAGCTGTTGGGACACCAATTGCGAAACAGCTTTTACTGGAAGAAGGTTATGATATTGGGCATATATATAATGATTGCGGATTAATGATCTATGATTCTGGTCAAGAAGAAGTATTTGCAGGTGGTAGTGGCTGTGCTTGTTCGGCTGTTGTCACATATGGTCATTTATTAAGCGAGATGCAAAAAGGGAATTTACAACGAATTTTTGTCGTTGCTACTGGTGCGTTATTAAGTCCGATGATGATGCAGCAGAAAGAAACCATTCCAACAATTGCACATGGTGTTGTATTTGAGAGAGTGAAGGGAGAGTGAATTGTGGATTTTATATATGCATTTCTTGTAGGAGGCGCCATTTGTGTAATTGGACAGGTATTGTTAGATTTCGCAAAGCTAACACCAGCCCATTTAATGGCTACCTTTGTAGTACTAGGGGCAGTTTTAGATGGATTCGGATTGTACGATAAGCTTATAAAGTTTGCTGGTGCTGGTGCGACAGTTCCTATTACAAGTTTTGGACATTCCCTATTACACGGGGCAATGCATGCGGCAGAAAAACACGGATATATTGGGATTGGTATGGGTATGTTTAGTTTAACGTCTGCAGGCATTTCTGCAGCGATATTATTTTCATTTTTTGTAGCACTTATATGTAAACCGAAAGGATAAATCAAATGAGACGAAGGGTTGTTTTGGTCACAGATGGAGATGAATATGCAAAGCGAACAATTGAGCTTTTAACGAAGGAATTTGGGGGAAGGTGTATTTCAGCATCACAAAGTAATCCAACCAAATTGACAGGGAAGAAAGTTGTTGAGCTTATTATGCAAACGCCATATGACCCTGTATTTGTCATGTTTGATGACAGTGGATTTATTGGAGAAGGATCTGGTGAAAAGGCTTTAAAATATGTAGCCACACATAAACAAATTGATGTACTGGGGATTTTGGCAGTAGCGTCTAATACACATCATTGGGAATGGGCACGTGTAGATGTAAGTGTAGATCGAAACGGGAATTTAACCGAATACGGTGTTGATAAATTTGGACTTCCAGATGGTGAAATTGGCAGAATTAGCGGCGATACAATTTATTGTTTAGATGATCTGAATGTTCCTGTCATTGTGGGAGTTGGTGATATTGGTAAGATGTGTGGCAATGACGAATGGGAGAGAGGATCACCAATTACTAAAAAAGCAATTCAATTAATTTTGGAAAGGAGTGGATTTTATGACGAAGCCTAAAAAAGTGAATATCCCTATTTCATCTTTTTTGAGTGATAATGAAAATTATTTAAAGCAAACAGTTGGACTAGGGGTTACATATGATGTTGGCATACGTAAATTTCAAATTTTAAATAAAGAAATTGGTGTGTTGTTTGTAAATGGACTTTGTGATACGAATTATATTATTCCTATTTTAGAAGAAGCGGTAGATACAAATGAAATAAGGGATGTAGAAGAAGATACAGTGAAGCTTTTAGAAAATCGTTTAATTCATCAACAAGTAAGTAAAGTGAAAACGATGGACGAGGTAATGCTCCAAGTATTATCAGGACTCATCATTATATTTGTGGAAGGTGAAACGGAAGCGTTCGCAATAGATGTTCGTAGTTATCCGGGCCGGACGCCGACAGAACCAGATACAGAAAAGGTAGTACGTGGTGCAAGGGATGGATTTGTTGAAAATATCGTTGTAAATACAGCGTTAATCCGTAGAAGGATACGTGACCCGCGTCTTCGAAATGAAATGATTCGAGTAGGAGATAGATCGCAAACGGATATTTGTATTACATATGTACAAGATGTTGCAAATCCGGATTTAGTTAAGATTATAAAACAAGAATTAAATAACATCGATGTCGATGGAATTACGATGGCGGATAAAACAGTGGAAGAATTTGTTGTAAAGCAAAGCTATAATCCATTCCCACTTATTCGGTATACAGAAAGACCGGATGTCGCAGCGAATCATATATTAGAAGGACATGTGTTAGTACTAGTTGATACATCACCAAGTGCTATGATTACTCCAACAACATATTTCCACCATTTACAGCATGCAGAAGAGTTTAGACAAAATCCGGCTGTAGGTACATTTTTACGTTGGGTACGTTTTTTAGGTGTCTTATTTTCCTTGTTTTTACTACCATTTTGGTTAGTATTTGTATTTGATCCAACTCTTTTACCAGAAAACCTTGCTTTTATTGGACCGACTAAGATGACACATTTACCAATTCTATTACAGGTGTTAATGGCAGAGGTCGGACTTGAGTTTTTAAGGATGGCAGCCATTCATACTCCAACGCCGTTATCGTCTGCAGCAGGACTAATTTCCGCCATATTAATTGGTCAAATAGCAATAGATGTAGGTTTGTTTGTACCAGAAGTTATTTTGTATGTAGCAGTTTCTGTGATCGGTGCATATGCAACACCAAGTTATGAATTAGGACTTGGAAATAAGATTGGAAAATTATTTGTTATTATTTTAACCGGTCTCTTCCATGAGATGGGATTTGTAATAGGTATGACGATATTACTTTTATTTTTAACATCTATAAAGAGTTTACAAACACCATACTTATGGCCATTTCTACCATTTGATTGGGGAGCTTTAACAAAGATTCTAATACGCCCAACAATGTCTAGTTTAAAAGTGCGCCCAAGTATTGTAAGGCCTCAAAATGTAAGAAGGCAAAAATAAGCAGGATTAACCTCCTGCTTATTTTTTTATCGAAAATTTATTGTTTTTTAACAAAAATCAAACATTTTTTGTGTACACTTAGAGTAGATATTGTGTATGGAAGGGGAAGAGGACATGATTAAATTATTTGTAAGTGATTTAGATGATACGCTCGTTTACAATGTGAATCATATGCAAAAAGAAGATGAACGTGCAATTAGTTGGTTAGCTGAAAAAGGGACAAATATTTGTTTTGCCTCTGGCCGCTTTACTCATCGAATTGATGAAGTCGTAAATAGGTTTGCATTCCCGTATTACACAACGAGTTTAAATGGAGCGACGATGCTACTGCCGGATGGACAAATATTTCATGAATCAAGTTTTGAAGATGGGATTGCCCAGGAAATATATCGATATATCCAGAAAAAGGGACTAGCAGATATTGTTTGTGCAAATGAGCAACGGTATACAAAAAGAAAGAATGAACATCATCACACTTTTGAAACGTATATGGGCGTGCATATTGCTGAGATAGAAGCATTAGAAGAGGAATTTGGTAAGACTGTACATCCTGCGAAATTGTTTGTTTTTGGGGAAGAAGAGACAATTGCAGCATTAGATCAAGAGTTACGAGATACATTTCAGAGCGAAGCAGAAGTTTTTATGTCTGGTAAACGCTATGTTGACATTATGCCAAGGGGAGTAAATAAAGGAAGTGCTTTAAGGCGATTAATGGAACATTTACAAATTGAAGCAAATGAAGTTGCATGCATTGGAGATTCTTTCAATGATATTTCTATGTTTGAAGTAACCCCGCATTCATTTACTCTCCATCATGCTCATCCATATGTGAAGGAGAAGGCAAATTATATTGTTCGTTCGGTTGAAGAAGCTGTTATGAAATTGCCGTTACTTGTATAAAAAAGAAGCTCGTCACTGACGAGCTTCTTTTTACTTGAATAATGATTTAACAAAATCAATGATACTTGAGAAGAAATCTTTAACTTTATCTAGGAAACCTTGCCCTTCTTCAGATCCTAAAAAGGCAGAAACGTGTTCTTTTGCTTTATTTAACTGACTGCCAACTTGATTCCAATCGATATTAAGATTTTTCATTTTATCAAATAGAGCAACTAAGTTATCTAACTGTTCATCCGTTAATGTAATACCAAGTTGATCCGCAATTTTTTTTATTAATGAACGTAAATCTTCAGTCGTTTTTGGCTGTTCTTTGGCAATTTCTTCTTTAATTTTTGCAACAAGTTGAACTGCTTTTTCTTCACCAATTTTATCGCCGAGCTGGGCTGTTTGCACCATTTCTTCATTGGCTACTTTTTTTACTTCCTCAGGAATTGCTTTGTTCGATGTTGTTTCGTAGGCTTTCATTAAACCGGTTAAAGCAGCAGTTCCTGAAACTTTAAATGGTGCAGTAATTTGAATTTCTGCATCTTTCACACCTGCTGTAATAAGTGCGTTTGTGTACATTGCATCTGTTATCGAATTAATGTTTTTTGAACGTACAATGAGACCAGATCCTGGCTTTGTGTATGTAATCATAGAAGAGGAAATTGCTCTCGTACCAATTTGCGCTTTTGGAACAATCCCTTCTAGAAATTTATGTTCTTCCGCATTAGACACAGTAATGATTGTAGCATCTTTTGGTGCTTTCATTTCTTTTAACAGATCTTGTTTTTGTTGTTCAGACAAGTTTTCTCCTAGTGTAACAATTGATTCTCCTTCGATGATGTCTGCAAACGAAGCTGTTGGCATCATAAATACCGTTACAGCTAATAGCAGAGCTAGTAATTTCGTTTTCACGAAAAATCGCTCCCTTTCTCTTTCTAAAATTTTCGGGCAACACAGTTATTATAGTATATATTTCTTATTTGTCACCTAGCTTTTTCCACATTTCAAAAAAGAAGTATGTAGATTGTCGGATTCTTTTTGTTTCTAGTCATGAATGTGGTAATATAGTGCTGAGATAGTTGAAAGGAGACATATACATATGAAAACTTTAGGATACATATTAATGGAAAATGGTGAAAAAATCGATTTAGAATTTTTCCCAGAAGAGGCACCAAAAACAGTAGAAAACTTTAAAAAACTAGCAGAGCAAGGATTTTATGATGGTGTGACATTCCACCGCGTTATTCCTGGCTTCGTAAGCCAAGGTGGAGATCCAACAGGAACAGGTGCAGGTGGCCCAGGTTACTCTATCCCATGTGAAACTGATGGAAATCCTCATAGACACCTTGTAGGATCACTTTCTATGGCTCATGCTGGCCGTAACACAGGCGGTAGCCAATTCTTTGTTGTTCATGAGCCACAACCGCATTTAGATGGTGTACATACTGTATTTGGTAAAGCAACAAGCGGTATTGAAACAGTATTAAACATGCGTCAAGGCGATGTAATGAAAGAAGTTAAAGTTTGGGAAGAATAAGTTAATGGGAAAAGAGAGCTATGGCTCTCTTTTTTGTTTTTTTTTAATAGGAATGGGGATTTCGTTTGCGGTACATGATACAAGTAGTACTGTTATTGTAGTGAAAATATGGCGCTTATGAGAACAAAATTTTAACAAATTACATAGAATACATTAGGTTACATGTTTTAATAAATATTTTTTATTACATTCATTTCGCTAGAATTCATTTGCTCTCAGGTGATGGATATTGAAGTGATAATGAGTGGTGGATGTTTCTTTTCGCTTTCATATAACAACGTTTCACCTTCTATCTACTTAGAAAAAATAGTACTGAAACATATATTTGACTTTCTTCTTTTCGCTTTGTATGATTATCAAGTTGTTTTAAGCCCTTCTCACTCTGTTGAAAATATTGTAAAATGAATATGATATGAAAAGAGTGGTTGAGGGGATTAATAGTTTGTAACTTTTGTAAGAAGGGATAAGGGTTATGTTAATTCGTTTTAAAAAAAGTTATGAAAAGATTGCAATGGGGCTTCTTTCATTTATGCCAACGGAAAAAGATGTGAAAACATTACAATTGACTATGAAAGATTATGAAGCAAAGGATGATTGGCAATTGTATTTGTGGAAACAAAACGAAGATTTTGTTGGGATAATGGGGATTGTAAAAAAAGAGAATCAAGTTTTGGAAATTCAGCATTTGAGTGTGAACCCATCTCACCGTCATATGGGTATTGGGACGAAGATGGTACAAGAGTTAAAGAGCAAATTTCTTGAGTTTACAATTTGCGGAAATGAGCAGACAGCAAGTTTTTGCAAAAAGTGTAAAGGGCTTGAACAAAATATACATTCGTGAAAGCAGAGATAAGTAGTTTATTATCTCTGTTTTCTTTTTTGTAATTGTTCGTTTCGTTCAGTAATGACTTCTGTTCGATCACGTAATCTGTGCTTATGTACTATATATTCATTAGAAGAAGCATTCACGTCTTTCCAAGGGAGGTTTTGTTTCTGACATAATTCCATGCAATGCTTTTCTAATGCTGTATCTGATAATGGTAAAAATAACGGTGTGAAATTTTCTTCTTTCTGTATAGATTGCAATCTATCCTTGAGTAAGAATAGAAGTTGTGAGGCATTTATTCCTAAACGTAGTAAAGGTGCACTGTTTTTTTCTAAAATCGTTATGGCGCTTTTCATCATCTTTTCTGCGCCATTCCAGTTAGAGCGTCTTTGATGGTATAAAGAAACTGCAATTTGAATGAGACCAACTAAATAATAATCACGATCTCCTCTTGGTTTTTCTTTCCAATATTCTTCTAGTATTTCATGGCATTCAAAATAATCATAATCTCCGTGAAAATGAATTAAAAATTGTATGTATTCGGTAGGATACATGTTCTTCACCCCTGTTTAACGGTTATAAATACAAGTGTATCATAGAAATATGAACAATAAACGACTAGGGAATTTTCCCTAGCCGTTATTGTTCATATTAGCAGAAGCAAGCTGCCCCTACAATAATCAGTAAAATAAACAATACAACAAGTAATGCGAACCCACCGCTAAAACCGCAATCAACGTGACCCATAGTTTTTTGACCTCCTACATTGTTCTTACTACACTGTTATCATATGAAGCGATGGGCATGATGATATAGGCATCGGTCTATTTTTAATTAAATTTCTTAAAAAGGTTGGATAGAACATGAGTATGCTCTATACTTATGTTGTTATAGAAAAAATGTGGTGGGATGCTTTGTGCAGTATAATTTTAAAGTAGAGGCTTTTGAAGGGCCTTTAGATTTATTGTTACATTTACTACATCGTTATGAAATTGACATATATAATATTCCTGTAGCGGAAATTACAGAGCAATATTTATCTTATGTTCATACGATGAAAGAATTACAATTAGATGTTGCAAGTGAGTATTTAGTAATGGCTGCGACTTTATTACAAATTAAAAGTAAAATGTTGTTGCCGAAACATGAAGAAGATGTACTTGATAACGGTGATGACTTTATAGATGATCCTCGTCAAGAATTGATGGAGAGGTTAATTGAATATAAGAAATATAAGCAAGTTGCTACTGAACTAAAAGAAAGAGAACTAGAAAGAGCACAGCTATATACACGTCCGCCAATTGATTTTACATCATTGCAACAAGAAGAGGAGACAAACTTACCTCTTGATGTTACGTTATATGATATGCTAGCGGCATTTCAAAAATTAATGCGCCGTAAAAAAGCAAAGAAACCTGTAACAACACGTATTACTCGTCAAGAGATACCAATTTCACAGCGCATGACTGATATTTTAAAGCAGTTAGAAATACAAGGTGGTCGTCAAAGTTTTTATGATTTGTTTGTTGATGATGAACGGGAAATAATGGTTGTAACATTTTTAGCGGTTCTTGAGCTTATGAAAAATCAACAAATTATAATTGAACAAGAACATAATTTTGATGAAATTTTCGTATCAAGCTCTACTAAATCTGCATAGAGTTAGTATGGTAAATGAGATAGAAATAGTTATATCTCATGCTAGGTTTGAATGTATCGTTTGGAACAAGAGAAAAAATATTGAACCGAACGCATGAAGTGTGATTCGGTTTTTTGATGTGTATTTTTATGGAGAAAATAGGAGGAAGGAGCTCGTAAAATGGATAGAGCAGAACAGAAATCAATCATTGAAGGGCTTTTATTTGTGTCTGGTGATGAAGGAATTTATCCAGAACAAATAGCGAAAGTCCTTGAAATTGAAGGAAATGAAGTAATCGATATTTTAGAAGAAATGCAAAAAGAATGTGAAGGTGCACACCGCGGTTTGCAAATTGTACAGTATGCAAAAGTATATCGTTTTGCTACAAAGAAAGAACATGCTTCGTACTATCAAAAATTAATAGATATCCCAACAGCTGCTTCACTCTCTCAGGCTGCTCTAGAAACGTTAGCGATTGTGGCATATCGTCAACCGATTACAAGGACTGAAATGGAAGAGATTAGAGGCGTAAAAACTGATAAGGCGTTACAAACGTTAGTTTCACACTTACTTATAAAGGAAATGGGAAGAGCAGAAGGGCCAGGGCGTCCTATTTTATATGGAACAACGAAAGAATTTTTGGATACATTTGGACTGAAAACATTAGATGATTTACCGGCACTTTCTGAAGAGAATGAACAAATGAATGAAGCAGATTTATTCTTTGGTTCTTTACAGGAGATATCGAAATAAAAGCTTAGCATTTTGCTAAGCTTTTTTTGTATATCAATTATATACCGTGCCATACTAATTGAAAAAAGGAGACGAGTTATGAGAAGTATGCGAAGTATTTTATTGTTAATTTCTGTTTTGTTATGCTTTTCTTTAAATAGTACATCGGCCAAAAGATATATGATGTCTATTCATACCGCGTCTCCTTTACATACGCAGCGGCAACATTTTGGTAAAATGAAAGTGAGTTTTTTAAAAGTTGGCCAAGGTGATGCAACACTTATTACATTGCCAAATGGACAAACGATGTTAATTGATGGGGGACCTTATGAAGCCGGTGAGGTTATTATTCAAAAACTAATCGAAAAAGGGATTAACCATTTAGATGTTATCGTCAGTACGCATCCTGATATGGATCACATTGGGGGATTGATTCCGATTGTAGAGCAAATGCCGGTATCACTTATATTAGATAGTGGAAAAACGTATAGTTCTTTTACGTATCACACATACCGGAATCATATTAAAAAAAGAGGAATTCCTTTCGTTTCAGTAAAAGAGGGACAATACATACCACTAGATCCGCATGTTTCCATACAAGTATTAAATAATGGGAAATCAAAAGATGAAAATAATGAATCTTCAATTGTGTTAAAGGTACGGTACGGAAAAGCGGATTTTTTACTAATGGGTGACGCTGATGTGCGGACGGAAACTGAAATATTAAAGCAATTTGATGTACATGCAGATGTGTTAAAGGTGGGACATCATGGCTCATATACTTCAACAAGTGAAATGTTTCTAAAGAAAGTAGAGCCACAGTTTGCAATTCTTTCATATGGAAGCAGAAATCCGTATGGGCATCCGCACCAAAGTGTAGTGAGACGCTTAAAACAGCATGGTATAATGATATATGGAACAAATAAACGTACGGTAGAAATGGAAACAGATGGGGAGCATATAACAATAGGAACTAGTGGATTAATGCCACTACTTAAATGAGTAATAGGATACGAGGATATTCCCCCTTTTTGGAAAACTGAATAACATATACTATAATTGCGAGAGATGCAATAAGTGTCCTTTTTGTTAAACAAAAAGGAAATTTCATTCGAATGTCTAGACAACTACTCGTGCATATATTAAGATGGAATTAGGCGAATAAGGTAATAATAACAAGTAGGTATTTCATGGGAAAGGATCGATGAAAATGAAAACGCAAGTTGTCATCAATGCCAAAATTTATACAGGTCAAGAAGTAGTGGAAAACGGATTTATTCGTTACGCAGAAACAATTAAAGAAATTGGTTTGATGGCTCAATATGTATCACAAGAAAATGAAACAGTTTTAGATGCAGCAGGGAAAATTGTGATTCCAGGTATGATCGATGTTCATATTCATGGTGGATACGATATTGATGCGATGGATGCAAATAGCGATGGATTAGTAACTCTAGGTAAAGAAATGTTAAAAGAAGGAGTTACAACTTACTTCCCAACAACAATGACACAAGCTCCAGAAGCAATCGAAGCAGCATTACATGCTGCGAAGGAAGCGAAAGAAAAAGGAGCACATTTCGAATATATTCACTTAGAAGGACCGTATGTTTCAAAAAAACGTGCAGGTGCACAACCACTTGAACATATTGTTCCTGCGAATATTGAACAATTTGAACAATGGCAGGAAGCAAGCGGGAATCTAATTAAATTAGTAACATATGCACCTGAAGAAGAAGGGGCATTAGAGTTTGAGCAGTATCTTGCTGAAACTGGTGTTGTTGGCACAATGGGACATACAGATGCAATTGATGCGCAACTAAAAAATAGAAACATTACACATGCAACGCATTTATACAATCAAATGCGTGGATTACATCACCGTGAACCAGGAGTTGTTGGTCATGTGTTATTAAATCCAGATGTAATGGTTGAAGTAATTACAGATGGTATTCACATTCACCCTGATATGGTGAAATTAGCATATAAATTAAAAGGACCGAAAAAAGTAAGTGTTATTACTGACGCAATGCGTGCAAAAGGTCTTGAAGATGGGTTATATGAGCTTGGCGGACAGCCAGTACATGTAAAAGATGGTAGTGCTCGATTAGAAGATGGAACGTTAGCTGGTAGTATTCTAAAAATGGATCAAGCTTTCCGAAATGTAATTGAATTTACAGGTTGTTCGATCGAAGATGCAGTACTAATGACATCAGTTAACCAAGCAGAAGAGTTTGGATTAAATCATAAAGGTGCATTAGCGGTAGGAAAAGATGCAGACTTTGTTGTGATGAATGAAGATTTACATGTATATGATACGGTTCGTTTAGGAATTCATATGAAGGAAGGGAAGTAATTAAATGAATATTCTTGTTGTAAAAACTCCAGAAGAACTAGCAGAAGCAGGTTATAAATTAATTGAAGAAGTTGTAAAAACAAAAGAAAATCCAACATTAGGAATGGCTACAGGAAGCTCTCCATTAGGTATTTATGCAGAAATGCGAAAAAATAAACTTGATACAAGCCGTGTAACCACTGTAAACTTAGATGAGTACGTAAATTTACCACATGAAGATAAAAACAGCTATCACTATTTTATGCAAGAACAGTTGTTTGATCATCTTCCATTTAAACAAACTTATGTACCAAACGGGATGGCAAGTGATTTAGAGGAAGAGTGCAAACGTTACGAGGGCATTCTAGCTGCTAACCCAGTTGACCTACAGATTCTTGGAATCGGTGAAAACGGTCACATCGGATTTAACGAACCAGGAACACTGTTTAATTCTCCAACAAACATTGTTGAATTAACAGAATCTACACGCCAAGCAAACCTTCGCTTCTTCGAAAAAGAAGAAGATGTGCCAACTCATGCGATTACAATGGGAATTGGAAGCATTATGAAAGCGAAACAAATTCTACTTGTTGCTATGGGTTCTAAAAAGGCAGAAGCTGTTAAAGAATTATTGCAAGGTGAATATAGTGAAGCGTGTCCTGCTACAGTTTTACAACGTCATCCGAATGTAACCGTAATCGCTGATCAAGAAGCTCTATCTTTATGCAGTGAGGCGATTGCTGATGAACATCGACAAGTATTCACCATTTCCGATCTATTATCAGATTCAAGAGTGGGTGAAACAGCTAATTGAGGACGGCGAATGGAAGCCGGGAGATAAAATCCCATCTGAGAATGAACTTTGCGATAAGTTCGAAGTGAGTCGTATGACAATCAGACAGGCGATTAATAATTTAGTGGAACAAGGTTATTTATATCGGAAACGTGGAATCGGTACGTTTGTCCAACTTCCGAAAGTGGAACAAAAATTGCAAGGAATGACGGGATTCACAGAAGATATGATTTCTCGTGGGATGAACCCAAGTAGTCAATTACTTAGTTTCCGCCTAGTTCCAGCTACTGCGAAAATAGCAGACCGGTTGAGAATACAGGAGGGAGAGTCGGTTTATGAAGTGAGGCGTATTCGCTTAGCTGATGATGAACCGATTGCTTTTGAGACGACATATTTGTCGCCAGCTCTTGTAAAAGATATTAACGAAGAAATATTGCAACAATCTTTATATGAACATTTAGAGAAAAAACTGGGCTTTAAACTTGTTAGCGCTACTCAATCAATTGAAGCTTCAATTGCAACGGATAATGAAGCTGAACATCTGCATATTCCTAAAAAGGCGCCAGTGCTTGTAATGCGTCAATGGTCATATTCAGAAGGTGAAGTTCCGTTAGAGTATGTGAAATGTATTTATCGTGGGGATCGTTATAAGTTTATTACAAACATCGCACGTAACAAATAGTATATTTCAGTTTGTGAAGTACAGTTAATGTCAAATTGTTAAACATGTAAAGAAAAAATACGACTCATCCTTACAAGGAGTGAGTCGTATTTTTATTATGAGCAATTACGTGGTTAACAGCATCTTTAACTGTATTTACTACATAGTGAGCGTGTTCTTTTACTGCTTCATCTGCTTGAGACATAGCAAAACTGTGAGGAGTTAAAGAAAACATTGGGATATCATTATAAGAATCCCCTATGCAAGCAACTTCCTCTGGTTGTATTTGAAACTCTTTTAATAAAACAGAAATAGCAGCCCCTTTACTAATATTAGGTGGCATTACATCTAAACATTGTTCTGCTGAAATGAATGTACTAACTTTTCCGTGGAATTTTTCATCAATTTTTTTCTGAAGGAGTTGTAAGCTTTCCTTTGTTCCACCGACAGAGATTTTATTTGGGAAAATTGTATCATCAATTTTCTGTAATAGATGCGGTTCTTCAACAGAAGTCATCGTGACTTGTTGTTCGAGCTCATGAATAAACGGTGTTTTCTCTTCAATGTAATAATTATGCTCATCACTTACATAACGAAAATAAGGATCTTCATTTGTCATTGCTAACAGATCAGGTAAAATACTCGAATCGAATGTTGCGGATAATAGTTGCTCGTTTTCATGTGTGTACACGAAAACACCATTTACACTAATGCGATGGAAATTTGTATTTACAGCTTTCATTAAGTCTGCAATTTCATTATCAAGTCGGCCAGAAGCGAAACAAAGAATAACATTTTGCTCAGCAAGACTACGAAGTGCTACAAGATCCTGTTCGTCAATTAATCCTCCGTGTTGCATCATTGTACCATCGATATCACTTACAAACATTTTAATCATGTTGTTATCCCCTTTCTATGTACAGTTGCTCTTACATTATACGCATCATATATAAACATGTCTAAAAAATGAATTTTTATGAAATGGTAGATGTTTTACATTGACGACAAAGAAGAATGTTCTGTAACATAAAAGCAGGCTATTTAAGTACGAGGGTGGTGTTATATGAATAATTATCTAGAAATTAAAAAAGTCTTAAATAATAATGTCATCATTGCTAGCCATCCTGAACACGAGGAAGTAGTAGTGATTGGTAAAGGAATTGGATTTGGGAAAAAAGCGAAAGACGTATTGGAGCAAGAACAAATTGAGAAAATGTTTGTTTTAAAAAATGAACGTGATCGTGAACAATACAAACTGTTAGTGCCGCATGTGAGTGAAAAATTAATTGAATTAATGAATGATATTATGTTCTACATTCAAGAAAAAGCAAAATCACCATTGAATGAACATATTCATATCGCTTTAACAGATCATATTTCTTTTGCAATTAAGAGATTAAAACAAGGACTTACAATTGATAATCCTTTTTTAGTTGAAACGAAAATGCTCTATCCAGAGGAATATGAAATTGCTGAAGGTGTTGTAGACCTTTTAAATTCTCGTTTGCAAATTATATTGCCAGAAGGAGAAATTGGGTTCATTGCACTCCATATTTACAGTTCACTTACAAATTCAGATTTATCTTCAGTTAATCAAAACTCCCGTCTTATTGCACAGCTTGTATCTTTAATTGAGACAAACTTACAAATTACATTAGACCAAGAAAGTATCCATTACTTACGCCTTATCCGTCATTTACAATATGCTATTGAACGGGTGAAAAAAGGGGAGAAAGTAGAGGAATCACAAAGCTTTGCTGATTTATTAAAGGCGGAATATCCCGTCTGTTATAATTTAGCTTGGAAGCTAGTAAAGGTCATGCAAAAAGAATTGCAACTTCCTGTGTATGAAGCAGAGAGTATATATTTAACGATGCACCTGCAGCGCTTAGTGAAAGCAGAGCATGTGTAAAAAGACATATATTTTTGTCTAAAATGAAAACGTTAAAAAAAATCATTGAATCGCTTACAATAGTTATGTATAATAACTAATGCAAAGTTATACAAATTTCGACAAACACATTAAGGTAAGTAACGAAAACGTTTGCCTTAATTATAGTGAACTTATAAGTAATCCTATTTTTGACACGTGTTACTGATTCGATCAGGCATGAGTGGAGAAAAGTAAGGAATGTAAGCTTGAGAAAGGGATATACTACCCTTTGTATAGCTATCGTTCTATCTTTTTTTCCACATGTCTTTTTGGCGTTTGTCGGAAGGTATCAATATAGATAAGAGAGGAAGGGTTTCCATGTTTAAGAAGATCTTTGGTGTTCTTCAAAAAGTCGGAAAAGCGTTAATGCTTCCAGTAGCGATTTTACCGGCAGCAGGTATTTTACTTGGATTTGGTAATGCATTTCAAAATCCACAGTTAACAAATGTTATTCCTGCTTTAAAAGCAGACTGGTTCGTAATGGTAGCAAAAATTATGGAACAATCTGGTGATATTATTTTCGCTAACCTTGCATTATTATTCGCAGTTGGGGTAGCAATTGGTTTAGCTGGTGGAGACGGAGTAGCTGGATTAGCAGCATTCGTCGGCTACTTAATTATGAACAAAACGATGAGTGTGTTCTTAGAAGTAGATAAGTTAGTGAAAGTAACAAGTTCTGGAGCAGATCCAGTAAAAATTGGATTTACTGATCCAGCATATGCAAACGTATTAGGAATTCCAACGCTACAAACGGGAGTATTTGGTGGTATTATCGTCGGTATAGTAGCGGCATATTGCTACAATAAATACTTCAACATTGAATTACCATCATACTTAGGTTTCTTCGCAGGTAAGCGTTTCGTACCAATCGCAACTGCAACATTCTCTTTAGTAGTAGGTATTATCATGTGTTTCGTTTGGCCATACATTCAAGGTGGCTTAAATACGTTCTCACATCAAATGATTGATGCAAATAGAACATTAGCAGCATTCATATTCGGTTTAATTGAACGTTCATTAATTCCATTTGGATTACATCACATTTTCTACTCCCCGTTCTGGTTCGAATTCGGTCAGTACACAAATGCAGCTGGCGAATTAATCCGTGGTGACCAAAAAATCTTTATGGCACAGTTAAAAGACGGTGTAGAATTAACAGCAGGTACATTTACAACTGGTAAGTATCCGTTCATGATGTTCGGTCTTCCAGCAGCAGCATTAGCAATGTACCATGAAGCACGTCCAGAAAATAAAAAATTAGCAGCTGGTATTTTAGGCTCTGCTGCATTAACATCTTTCTTAACAGGTATTACAGAACCACTTGAATTTTCATTCTTATTCGTAGCACCAGTACTATTCGGAATTCACGCAGTATTCGCTGGTCTATCATTTATGACAATGCAAATTTTAGGTGTTAAAATTGGTATGACATTCTCTGGTGGTTTAATCGACTTTATGTTATTCGGTGTACTACCAGGCCGTACAGCATGGTGGTGGGTAATTATTGTTGGTCTTGTACTAGCAGTTATTTACTACTTCGGATTCCGCTTTGCAATCCGTAAATGGGATTTAAAAACACCTGGTCGTGAAGTAGCAAATGCGAATGACGGTGCAGGAAAAACTGAAGCGGGTGAACTTCCTCGTGAAGTATTAGTGGCACTTGGTGGTAAAGAAAACATTGCTTCTTTAGATGCTTGTATTACTCGTTTACGTGTTCAAGTTAACGAACAAAAGAATGTAAACAAAGATCGCTTAAAAGAGCTTGGAGCAGCTGGTGTACTTGAAGTAGGAAATAACATTCAAGCTATTTTCGGACCGAAATCTGACACATTAAAATCACAAATTCATGATATTATGTCAGGTCGTACACCTCATGTTGAAAAAGAAGAGCCTGTAAAAGTAGAAGAAGCTCCTCAACAAGTGGATGAAAACGAAACAATCGTTTCACCAATTGAAGGGAAAATATTACCGATTACAGAAGTACCTGATCAAGTATTCTCAGGAAAAATGATGGGAGACGGATTTGCAATCGAGCCAATAGAAGGAACAGTAGTTTCTCCAGTTAACGGTGAGATCGTTAATGTATTCCCTACAAAGCATGCGATTGGCATTCAATCTGAAGGCGGAAAAGAAATTTTAATCCACTTCGGTATTGATACTGTAAAATTAAATGGTGAAGGTTTTGAAGCACTTGTAGCACAAGGCGACAAAGTGAAACAAGGACAGCCATTATTAAAAGTAGATCTTGCATTTGTAAAAGAAAATGCACCATCTATCATTACACCAATTGTCTTTACGAATTTACAACAAGGACAACAAGTCGAATTGAAAAAAGATGGAAATGTTAAAAAGGGCGAAAACGCAATTATTGACATTCAGTAGGAATTTGACGCAAAATGTTTATAATTATAATAGGCGATGTGGTTGACCGAACATCGCCTATTATATACAATAGATGATGTAGTACTCACGTCTATACAACTAAAAAATACTGTAATTTAAAGGAGATAAATTATCATGGAAAAAATCTTTAAAGTAACTAGCGACTCAGGAATTCATGCTCGTCCAGCAACTCTACTTGTAAACACTGCAAGCAAATTTGGTTCTGACATTAACTTAGAGTATAACGGAAAGAACGTTAACTTAAAATCAATCATGGGCGTTATGTCTTTAGGCATTCAACAAAACGCAGAAATTAAAATCACTGCAAATGGTGATGATGCAGCTCAAGCACTAGCAGCTATCGAAGAAACTATGAAAAACGAAGGATTAGGAGAATAATGACTCTTAACATTCAAGGGATCGCTGCATCAAGTGGGATTGCTATTGCAAAGGCTTTCAGACTTGAGAATCCTGAATTTAACATTGAAAAGAAATCAATCACAAACGAAGCTGCTGAAATTGCACGCTTAGACGCTGCGCTTGAGAAAGCAAAAACTGAATTAGAAGCTATTAAGGACCACGCTTTTGCTGAGCTGGGTGCTGATAAAGCTGCGATCTTTGAAGCACATTTATTAGTGTTAAATGATCCAGAACTAGTAAACCCAGTAAAAGATAAAGTAAATAGCGAAAAAGTAAATGCTGAATTTGCAATGGATGAAGTTGCATCCATGTTTATTTCTATGTTTGAAAACATGGATAACGAATATATGAAAGAACGTGCTGCGGACATTCGTGACGTAACAAAACGCGTTCTTGCACATTTACTAGGAATTAACTTCTCAAACCCTGGTACAATTTCTGAAGAAGTAATCATCATTGCTGAAGATTTAACACCATCTGATACAGCTCAGTTAAACCGTAAGTATGCAAAAGGTTTTACAACTGATATCGGTGGACGTACATCTCACTCTGCAATTATGGCTCGTTCTATGGAAATTCCAGCTGTGGTTGGTACGAAAGTTGTTATGGAGAAAATCCAAAACGGCGATATCGTAATCATCGACGGTTTAGATGGAGAAGTAATTGTTAATCCATCAGAAGAAACTCTTCGTTCTTTTGAAGAAAAGAAAGCGAAATTTGAAGAGCAAAAAACTGAATGGGCAAAATTAAAAGACCAAGCTACAGTAACAAGTGATGGGCATCACGTTGAGCTTGTTGCAAATATCGGAACACCAAATGATGTACAAGGTATTATCGATAATGGCGGAGAAGGCGTTGGTTTATACCGTACAGAATTCTTATACATGGGCCGTGACAATCTTCCAACAGAAGAAGAGCAGTTCGAAGCGTATAAAGCAGTTCTTGAAGGTGTAAAAGAAGGTCAACCTGTTGTTGTTCGTACACTTGATATCGGTGGAGATAAAGAGCTTCCATACTTACATTTACCAAAAGAAATGAACCCATTCTTAGGATACCGTGCAATTCGCTTATGTCTTGATGAGCAAGATGTGTTCCGTACACAACTTCGTG
Source organism: Bacillus sp. BML-BC051 (assembly GCF_019656175.1). Lineage (NCBI taxonomy): Bacteria > Bacillati > Bacillota > Bacilli > Caryophanales > Bacillaceae > Bacillus > Bacillus sp. BML-BC051. The sequence continues at coordinate 25,120 of NZ_BPLI01000010.1, read as the reverse complement.
CATTACTTCGTGCTAGCGTATACGGTAACTTAAAAATTATGTTCCCAATGATTGCAACTCTTGATGAGTTCCGTCAAGCGAAAGCAATCTTATTAGAAGAGAAAGCGAAACTTGTAGAAGCGGGTACAACTGTTTCTGATTCTATTGAAGTTGGTATGATGGTTGAAATCCCAGCTTCAGCAGTATTAGCAGATCAATTCGCAAAAGAAGTTGATTTCTTCTCTATCGGAACAAATGACTTAATCCAATACACAATGGCTGCAGACCGTATGAACGAACAAGTATCATACTTATACCAACCATATAACCCATCTATTTTACGTCTTGTAAAAATGGTTATCGATGCTGCTCATAAAGAAGGAAAATGGGCTGGTATGTGTGGTGAGATGGCGGGAGATTCACTTGCTATCCCATTATTATTAGGATTAGGTTTAGATGAATTCAGTATGAGTGCAACATCTATTCTTCCTGCAAGAACACAACTAAGCAAGTTGTCGAAAGCAGAAATGGAAACATTAGCAGAAAAAGCATTAATGATGTCAACTGCTGAAGAAGTTGTTGAACTAGTTAAAAGCATATAATCAATAAAAAAACCTGAGTCGATTTGAAATCGGTCTCAGGTTTTTTCTATGAGAAAAGTAAATCTTATTTTCTTACTATAGAGGATAAGGAACAGAATTAGATAGCGATAGCAACGATATCAGTTGGGCATACACGTAAAATACCAGTAAAAGTATTTCGGTTTTGATTGTTCTTATCGTCTTTATTGTTATCTTTGTTATCTTTGTCGTTATTACGAGCTAAAGCAGAGAAAAGAGCAACACCGTTAGCGAAACCTTCAAAAATTACATTGTTGAATGTGCCGTTACCTCTAATGCTTAAAAGAGAAAGCTCTGTTCCAACTGAAATGCTAGCAAGTACGTTACATACAGCTGGTTGTTGTGGTTTTACCTCTCTCTCTTTCTCGCGATGGTCACGATGGTCACACTCTCTTTCACGATGATGACAGTCTCTAAAGTTATCACAGCATCCAAATGATCCAAACATAATCCTCATCACCCCCTTCACACTTATAATCTATGTAAGTTCGGTAGTGAGTGACTGGACAGAGAGTGGAATTTTTTCTAGGGGATTTTCTCATTTTAAATGACTAGCTGGGTGTTTATTACGGGATGATGTTTAAAATAGGATAGATATCACAAAAAAGTGTAAGGACCACCGAAATGAATGAAATAGGTAGCCTTTACACTTTTTTGCTTTTATATAAAACGATGATGTATACAGGAAGAGCTAAGAGTAGTGGTGCGATGGATCTTGCAGTATGTTTTTCTGCTTCTAATTGGAACGCTTCTTCTTTTGGGAATTGTAACACTGATATGTTTGCAGCATCGCCAATAAAATATAACAGCAGTACAGTTACTATGTAACTTAAAAGTGCGATAAAGCTTCCGTATGAACTCAATGAAAATCCCTCTCTTGTTATCTATTTGTTATCATTGTATCATAATTGTAACAAAAACACACGGTTATATTTCAGTGTTTAAACAAATTTCGACACAAAACGCCATTTGTATTTATAGGAATAGCATAAAATTTACTATTTTTTTATGTGTAGATGTCGAATTATACAATGTAATATTACGGATGTGTGACAGACAAAAAAGAAACGAAGGTAATGAAATTACCTTCGTTTCTTTTTGTCCCGTATTAACAGGCAGTAAGCCCCTAATATGGATTAAGGGTTCACTCTTTATTATTTTGCCCATTCACTCACTTGCTCTACGCTCATTCGTGGTGCAGGGTGGCCTTTTAAAGTTGATTCACCAATTGTAATAAGCATAATTGGTACGTAGCGAGATGAAACATTGAATTCTTCTGTAAGTGCTTGTGGATTGAAACCACCAATAGCACAAGTATCCCAACCAGTTGCTTTAGCTGCAAGCATAAGTTGCATTGCTGCTAAAGATGCATTTGAAAAGGCTGCATCTCTTGGGAATTGCTCACGAGCATATGCAGACTCAATATTTTTAGCTAAGCGCTCTTTTGCTTCCTCTTTCATAAATCCTTGTTCTACAATTGGACCATAAACTGGTTCAACGTTTTTATAAGCTTCTAAATCACCTAAAATAGCGACTACAGCAGAAGCATCAAGAATTTGTTGCTGGCTATAAGCAATTGGATGTAATCGTTTCTGTACATCTTCACCTTGGAATACAAGGAATTTCCAGTGTTGCAAGTTCCAAGCAGAAGGTGCTTGAGCAGCGCCCTTTAAAATCTCGTGTAACTCTGTAGATGAAATTTCTTTCTCAGGGTTGAATGCACGTGTAGATGTGCGTTCATATAGAACATTAAAAAAGTTATCGTTTGTCATTATATATCCTCCAAATTACATATCAAATTATGAAAAAATACATGTAATATATTCTACTTACATTTTGTAAGTTGTCGAATTTAAGAATATAATATCTTTATTTTAATTGTCAAGTTTTAAAGTGGAAGCTAGGGCATTCATACAAACGATACAATTCCGATAATCATACACTAAAAAAGGAATTTATAGAGTGAAAAAGAAAAGAGAACATTCTCAATTAGCTTGTTAATATGTATCCCTCACTCATTAAAATTTTTTGAGAGCAACTTTTTATAAAATATTTGTGAGGAATTCAGTAGAACAAGATATATGAAGTGAGTGAAGACTAGTGATGAACATACTACATTTTTTATTAGAGAATACGGTTTTCCAAAATGTATTACAAGATCTTCAGTTAAATGTCCTTTATATAGAAAATGGATGTACACATCAACAAACGATAGAAAATATTCATCCAAAATGTATGTTTATAGCAAATAGTTTTGAAGAAGGAGAATTATTGTTTCAGAGGACTAAACCACATATTGTAATTATGTATGTAACAGATTTTTCTCAAATAAAATATATAAAGAATATGTATAATCCACAGAGTACATTTATTGTCATTTGGGATCAACAGATAACAAGCGAGTTTGCAGAGGTGCTTACGTTAGGAATACGTAATATTGTGATAGCCCCTGTGACTCCACAAATGGTGTTAGAGGAAGTTAATAAGAGTTTGTATCAACTTTCTTTAGTACGGCAAGTAAGTTTGCAACAAGAACTACTTCAAACGATGTTTGATTTTCAAAATGATCTATTATTTATAGTAGAAGACGATGAGATTGTTGATTGTAATACAAACTTTTTAGAGTTTTTCGGATATGAAAATTTGTTTGCCTATCGTGAGCAACATTTAGTATTTGCTGAACATTTTATTAGAGAAAATGGATACTATTCAACAACCCATGATATAACATGGTTAGATGATACATTATCATATGATAGAAGAATTAAGATGTCCAATTATGAAGGAGAAGTATCGACTTTTTTATTGCGTGCGACACCACTGCCAGAAGATTTATCAAGATTTATTGTGAAGTGCACAGAGATTACAGAATTAGATGAAATCTATCAAGAACAAGAAAGGCTTGCGATGATAGATTCGTTAACAGAGATTTATAATCGTTTGAAGTTCCAACAAATACTAGAGGCAGAATGGGATACTGCAATGCGTAACGATGAAAAAATAGCGCTCATTTTATTTGATATAGATAATTTTAAAACAGTAAATGACACGTATGGTCATGATTTTGGTGATTTAGCGTTAATTCAGCTTGCAGAGCTTATGAAATCTAAAGTGGAGCAGCAACATGTATTTGCAAGGTGGGGAGGAGAAGAATTTATTATATTAGTAACGGATACAGTAGAAAAAGAGGCATTTCAGGTTGCGGAATCATTGCGATTTTTCATTGAAACAAAGCATTTCTCAGGAATTTCGAAATTAACAGCTAGTTTTGGAGTTGCATTATATGAACAAGGGATTACAAGGGAAGAATTAATGCAGCGAGCGGATATTGCATTGTATGAAGCGAAAAAAAATGGGAAAAATCAAGTGTGCGTATATAGAAAAGAAAAAAAGTGATTTTTCGCAACAAATTGTTGCGATTTTTTTTTATTGTTTGATAATAGAATGTGGGGGGGGATTTTGGACGAAGGAATTATGGAGGAACAACATGATAAAAAAAATAATGACGATGGCTGCGCTGTCTGCTGTAGTTTGTGGTGGAGTAAACTATTTTCTCTATAATCCCAATATAAAGGAAAGCACTGTATTAACAACTAAGGTGAATCCTACTATTGTATCAGAAGTACAAGAGAATATAGAAGAAAAAGAAGAACAAATTGATTATGCTAGTATATCTCAAAAATTAGATCAATATTTAATAGGAAAGCAATTTAATGGAACAGTTTTAGTGACAGATAAAGAGCATGTTATATTGAATAAAGGATATGGGTATGCTGATGTTCAAAATAAGATAGAAAATACGCCTCAAACAAAATATCGTATCGGTTCTATTACGAAAACAGTCGTGGCCACATCTATTTTACAGCTACAGGAACAAGGGAAGTTAAATATTCAAGACAATGTAAATAAATATATTCCCTCTTTTCCAGTAGATAAAAATATCACCTTATATCATTTGTTAACACACACATCAGGTTTACCAGAAAGCGGAAAAGGGAAAGTGAATGCCGCTTCTCGTATAAACTTAGTAAATTGGATTGGAAGTCAAAAATTAGAATTTCCGCCAGGCACAGGTTGGAGATATACAGATTATAATTATATGGTGCTAGCCTATATTGTAGAAAGTATATCAAAAAAAACTTTAGGAGATTACATAAAAGAAAATATATTTACTAAAGCAGGAATGCATGAATCTGGTATGGGAAATATGGCTAAGGGAGATCAGCATTTTACTAAAGGATATGTAAAGAAAGAGAATGTACTTGAACCTGCACAACAATTGTTAATGGAGTGGTTATATGGATGCGGTGAGATGTATACGACAGTTGGGGATATGAAGAAGTTAGATGAAGCGATAATAAATGGGAAACTTCTTTCTAAACAAAGTATACAAGCGATGTTTTCACCTTCAGCAGAAAAAAAATACGCATTTAGTTTTTATATATATCCTGATTATTTTCATAATCATGGTGTAATATCTGGGTGGAACACTTTCAATAATTTTAATAAAGAAAAAGGGACTTTTGTTATTTTATTTTCAAATGTGAAAAATAATATAGATGATGATTTTAATAAAGAGTTTCGAAAGATGGTAAGTGATTTATTAGAACAAAGGGGATGAGAAAATGGAACATAAAAATGTATCAATTGGTTTCATCGGTATTGGTGTAATGGGAAAAAGTATGGTCCGTCATTTAATGCAAGACGGTTATAAAGTATATGTATATAATAGAACAAAAGCGAAGACAGACTCTTTAGTGCGAGGTGGTGCAAATTGGTGTGATACACCGAAAGAGTTAGTAAAGCAAGTTGATGTTGTAATGACTATGGTTGGATATCCACATGATGTAGAAGAAGTATACTTTGGGATAGATGGAATTTTGGAGAATGCAAATGAAGGCATGATAGCAATTGATTTCACGACATCTACACCAACATTGGCAAAACGTATTAATGAAGCTGGTAAAAGTAAGAATGTATATACGTTAGATGCACCTGTATCTGGAGGAGACATTGGTGCGAAAGAAGCAAGGCTCGCAATTATGGTCGGTGGCGAAAAAGAAATATATGAAAAATGTTTACCGTTATTTGAAAAATTAGGGACAAATATTCAGTTGCAAGGACCAGCTGGAAGTGGACAACATACAAAAATGTGCAATCAAATTGCGATTGCTTCTAACATGATTGGAGTATGTGAAGCTGTTGCTTATGCGAAAAAAGCTGGACTAAATCCGGATAAAGTATTAGAGAGTATTTCAACGGGAGCAGCAGGTAGTTGGTCATTGAGTAACTTAGCTCCTCGAATGTTAAAGGGAGATTTTGAACCAGGGTTTTATGTAAAACATTTTATGAAAGATATGAAGATTGCTTTAGATGAGGCCGAAAAATTGCAATTACCAGTACCAGGTTTAAATTTGGCGAAGGAATTGTATGAAGAGTTAATGAAAGATGGGGAAGAGAATAGCGGAACACAAGTGTTATACAAAAAGTACATAAGGGGGTAAATGGGATGGATCTTCAAAAATTTGATGAGATGATTGATACTGTACAACGAGCGACTTGTATACAAATTAATGAAAAACAAAAAGAAGCTTTTAAACAAAAATATGATTTTGAACCGAAATTTGAATATGGAAGAGATGAGAGAGGGCATTATGTTATTCGAACTTCAAAAAAGATGCTAGAAGAAATGGAATTTTATTTGGCATTGAAATATGATCGAGATGGAGTTGATCTATATATGCAAGCAGAGATTGACGGTATATGTCACGTATCTATTAGCTATAGTGAAGATGCCCTACATTTACAAGAATTGTTTCAATTTCTAGAAGAAAATAAATAAAAGTCCTCATTTGAGGACTTTTATTTATTTTTAATTTTATAATTATAAGCTAGAAGCCCGGCGGCATCGTTCGATTGGGAATGGAATAACTTGTGCGATATGATTAGGACCGAATTGTTTTGCACGAGCATGGCGTACTATATAAAATGCACACAGAATTGAAACAGGAATAGCACCGAACAAGCCAAAAAATAAAGCGCTTACACAAGATGCAACAAAACCTAAAACGCCAACTTCCAACTCTTCCATAATAGCTCCTAGAATAACAGGAAGTGCTCCACACGTAACCCCTAGTATAAGTGCGATAAGTAAACTCATGATTATCCCCCTCTGTTTGCGATATTCTTTTCCTTCTTATTTAATTGTAGTATATCATATACAAAACAGAATTTTCAGAATAAATTCAAAAAAAGTTCAATAAATGTTCAAAAAGTGTTAAAAAATTCACTTAAAAAATAGAAGGAGAGATTGTTTTGGAATAGAAGGACTCATATGTTTGAGAAAATAAAAAATCAGGCTTATTTCATTTTTGAAATAAGCCTGTTCCATAGGAGGATGTATATATGTAGAGTGAATAAAAGGTTGGAAAAGGGGATCCAAGTCCTTTTACTCAACTAACTACCTTAATAAATTGGAACCCAGCCTTCAGTTGTAACAAAAATACGAATTGCTACAACTTGACGATCATCTTGCAAAGTAAAATAATGTCTTGCATTTTCAGGAACAGATATGAGATCGCCTGGCTCAAGTTCAACGTCAAAGAACTTTCTATCTTTTCCTTCAATGGCAAAGATGCCATGACCACTAACAATAAAGCGAACTTCATCATCAGTATGATGGTGTTCTTTTTGGAAATTAATTAATAATTCGTCAAGGTTAGGTGTGCTATTTGAAAGTGAAATTACATCATGTGCTTTATAACCTCGGCGCGCTGAAACATCAGCGATTTCTTTTGAGAACACAGCTAATATTTCAGCCTTGTTTTCATCAGTTAAAGAATAATTTTCATTTAAATGAGTAGGAAGCTTAGAGATGTTCCATTTCTCATATAAAACGCCTTCCTCTTGTAGAAATTTAGATACTTCCACTTCATTTTCAATGCGAGTATTTACTTCATGAATACGAATTTGCGCCATTAGAAACGCCTCCTTGAATTGATAATAGTTTTATATGAAATTGGAATAAAAACTCATAAGCTTCTAATCTTTTCTTTGCATCAAAGCTATCTCGGCCCCATACGGTAATACCGTGGTTACGGATTAATATTGCTCCCGAATCACCTTGTATATGCTTTCGGAAGTTTTCTCCAAGCGTTGGGATATGGGCATGGTTTTCGATAATAGGAATGTGAATTGTTGCACCTTCTTCCCAAATATCGAGAGCTTTAATAATTTCTTGATTTTGAAGGATGACTGCATCATTATATAAATTTGTGATGACATTGTTATCAGTTGTATGAACATGAAGTACGCACCCGGCATTTGTATTGTTATAAATATGTGTATGCAATATTGTTTCTGCTGACGGGCGTAATTCAGTCTCTAATACGGGAACTCCTAGATGATCTACTAATAGAAAATCATCGGGAGTCGTTTTTGTTTTATCTTTACCACTTGCTGTAATGAGAAAAGTGAGCGGTTCATGACTAACCTTTATAGAAATATTACCACTCGTTGCTGGAAACCAATTTCGTGTTGTTAATTCTTTTTTTATCTCGCTTAAGTCATACCATTGACGAAAAAGTTGTTTCATGATTTCACCTCCAACAAATGTTTTAATTCATTTTGAATATCATGGAATGTTTCAAACGGTGTATAAGCAATATAATTCTCTTCACACTTTGTAATAAGGAAGTCACGAGCAAATACTTTATCTGCTTGTTTCGCAGCTTGTAAATCGGTAATTGAATCTCCAATCACAATATGGAGGTCATTCGTATCACTTAATTTACGGATTAAAGATGATTTGCATAATCCGCAATGATTTTGACAATGATGATCACAAGGATGAGGCCACTTAACGGTAATGAATTCACTGGAAAAGTCTGTTTCATTACAGTAGATTTTCTCTTTTGGAATGATTCCTTGTAAGAGTGGATAGACGAAGAAATCCATTCCGCCTGATATTACGTAAAAAGAAATGTTATTTTCATTTACAAATTGTATAAATTCATGAAAACCATTACGTATTTCAGCAGTTTCTATTAAAAATTGAATCATATCATCGTGTAGACTAGTAGGTATTAATTGAAATAATTGAGAAACACCTTCTTGAATAGACAGCTCTTGTGATAAAATTCTGTTCTTTACTTCTTCAGCTTCTGGTGGTGCAAATTTTTCCATAATGGACATAATGTTATCATTATTTGTAATCGTGCCATCGAAATCACAAAATACTTGAATACTCATAATTTCACCCCATTAGAGGGATTTCCCCATATTTGTAGTGCACTATGCAAATTTATGTCATCTACTTCATGGAGTGGTGTATTTTGCAAAGTGGCATCAATTGCAGTACGGAAAGCTTTACCGCCGCCTTGCGCCCCGCTCGGATGTCCATGTATCCCGCCGCCAGCATTAATAACAACATCTTTACCGAAATCTCGTAAAATAAAGGGAACGAAACCAGGGTGAATACCAGCAGATGGAACAGAAAAACTCTTTTTGAAAAATGCATCGTCTTCAGTTAAATATTTTGAGATGGCAAGAGCCTCTTCTTTTTCTAGCGCAACACTTCCGTATGGAGATGGGAATAATGAAAAGTCAGCCCCAGCATAACGTAGTAGCTTTCCAAGTAATAATGGAGATGAAACTCCATATAACTTGGATGCTGAGTAAGCGCCACTTACAGCAGGGTGTGCCATAATAGGAACAGGGATTTCATCATCTTCTGCTAGTGATTGTAGTACATCTAGTCCGTAAGCAAATACGTTAAATAATAGAATATCAGCGCCAGCGTGCACTGCGCGTTTCGCATTTTCTTTTAAATCAAAAGTCCGTCCTGTTAAATTTACGGCATATAACGTTTTATGGCCGTATGTTTCATATACGGATTGTAAAACTTCTTTTCCAGATACAATGCGTTTCGTAAGAGGTGTTAATGTATTCTCAAATAATATTTCATCATCCTTTACGATATCTACACTACCAATTGCTTGATCGCGTAATTGCGTTTTTAAATACCCAATATTTCGTCCAATCATTCCTTTAAAAATGCTCATTAAAAGGGGACGTTCATGCACTTGTAAAAGATTTCGAATACCATCTATCCCAAACTTTGGACCAGGGAAATACTTTTTTAACTCGTCTGAAAATGTTAAGTCAATTAATTTCACTTCGCCATCAAGTGATAGCTTTCCGAATGTAGTTGTTAAAATTGCTGGTAAGTCTGGACTGAAGTTTAATAACGGATATTCAATTTTAATAATCCCGCGTTTTACTTTTTTACGTAAATACGAATTGGTATGTTCTTGTTCAGCTAATTCCTCAACGTGAATGACGTTGCCTTTATGCTGTTTTAATTGTTCTTGCAATAAGTGTGGCAAATGAGTCCAAGAGCCAATTGTTAAACCGAGTGCAATTTGCTCGGCCTTTTTTTCTAAGTTATGTGAATCATCATGGATTAAATACGTCGCTATAATTCCGCTCATTGTTAAAACCTCCTAGTTAAATAAAAAAACCTCTCAGCTAAGGAGAGGTTTTTTTACAACCAGCTCCTTATCTGTCAGCATAATGCTGCGAGAATTAGCACCGTGTCTACGATTGTAGATCGGTTGCCGGGTTTCGTCGGGCTCGTCCCTCCACCTGCTCTTGATAAGAAGTATTTAGAAATGTTTAAATTTTTAAGATAACTGAATTTTGTCAGATATTTTTCATGTTGTCAATTACTTTTTGAAAAAATTTAATTTATCAATTCGATTAATGGCTTCTCGTAATCTATCTTCTGTATGCAAGAGACCAACACGGACATACCCTTCGCCATGTTCACCAAATCCAACACCAGGAGCAACTGCAACGTGTGCTTTTTCTAGTAAAATATTAGAAAATTGCTCAGATGTATATCCTTTCGGAACAGGAAGCCATGCAAAAAATGACCCTGTTGGAATATCTACATTCCAACCAATTGAGTGACAAGCTGAAACAAGAGCGTTTCTTCGAGATTCGTAACTATTTACAAGTTCTATTACGCAAGACTGTGAACTTAATAGTGCTTCGCGGGCAGCATCTTGAACTGCACCAAAAATACTAACGTACATATGATCTTGTAATAAGTTTATTGTCTCAATCACACTTTCATTTCCCACGGCAAAAGCAATGCGCCATCCAGCCATATTGAAAGTTTTCGATAGAGTGTAAATTTCAATACCTGTATCTTTAGCACCGTCTGCTTGCAAGAAACTAACAGGTTTTTGACCATCGAATCCAATTGCACCGTAAGCAAAATCATGAACGACTAGTATATTATGTTCATTAGCAAAATGAATCGTTTCATCAAAGAAATCTTTTGATGCAGTAGCACCGGTAGGATTATTTGGATAGTTTAAAAACATTAGCTTTGCACGCTCGGCAATAGAGTCATCAATTTTCGTATAATCTGGTAAAAAATTATTTTCTGCAAGTAGCGGCATTGTTTCAAATTGTGCTTTTGCTAAAGCAACACCTGATAAATAATCTGGGTAGCCTGGATCTGGAACGAGAATAGTATCACCAGGGTTTGTAAAACAAACTGGTAATTCTACTAATCCAGCCTTTCCGCCAAACAAAATAGCAACTTCTGTTTTGGGATTTACTACTACATCATATTCACGTTGATAGAATGTTGCCACGGCTTCTTTTAAACTTTCATGTCCGCGAAATGGCGGATATTTATGATGAATGGTATTTTCTGCAGCATCTTGTAAAGCTTTTACGATATGCTGCGGTGTTGGTTGATCTGGATTACCTTGACCTAGATTAATAACATCGTGACCAGCTGCTACGACTTTGTTAACTTTTGCAACAAGTGAAGCGAAAAATTGTGTTGGCAATGATGTTACTATCTCAGAAGGTTGAAATGATTTCATACTTTCCACCTCTTTTGAAAGTTGTTACAATTCTAGTGACAAATGATATAATCTTTCCAGTATTTTGTAAAGAAAAAATTATGAATGGGGCTGACAAAATGAAAGTCGCATGTATTCAAATGGACATTGTCTTTGGAGATGTAGAAAAAAATATTGAGAATGCTAAAAATAAAATAAGCGAAGCGATGAAGGAAAGACCAGATGTTATTGTTTTACCAGAACTATGGACAACAGGATATGATTTAACGAGACTCTCTGAAATTGCAGATAGGGATGGATTGGAAACGAAAGAAAAGCTGAAAGAGTGGTCGAAACAATATGGTGTACATATTGTCGGTGGTTCTATAGCGAAGCAAACAGATCAAGGTGTTACAAATACAATGTATGTTGTAACTAATAAAGGCCAGCTAGTCAATGAATATAGTAAAGTGCATTTATTTCAGCTCATGGATGAACATAAATATTTAATCGCTGGAAATAGTACAGGCGAATTTAAGTTAGATAATATAGAGTGCGCTGGTACAATTTGTTATGATATTCGTTTTCCGGAGTGGATGCGTGTTCATACTGCGAAAGGTGCAACAGTTTTATTTGTTGTAGCAGAGTGGCCATTAGTTCGTTTAGCACATTGGCGTTTGTTATTGCAAGCAAGAGCAGTTGAAAATCAATGTTATGTTGTTGCATGTAATAGGGCAGGAAAGGATCCGAATAATGAGTTTGCGGGTCATTCTTTAATTATCGATCCTTGGGGGGAAGTTGTTGTAGAAGCGAATGAAGAAGAATCAATTTTATTTGGAGAGCTCACATTCGAGAAAATTAACGAGGTACGCAAAGGAATTCCAGTTTTTGCAGATCGCCGTCCAGAATTATACAAATAAAATGTTGACAAGTGATTTTTATTCTTGGTATAGTCTTCAACATAAAGTTAAAAATTCAAAAAATTATACAACTCTTATCAAGAGCAGGTGGAGGGATTTGGCCCGATGAAGCCCAGCAACCGACCGTAATACCATTGTGAAATGGGGCGTTTATTTACGCCAAAAGGCACGGTGCTAATTCCAGCAGAAAGTAAAACTTTCTGGCAGATAAGAGGGGAGAAGATAAACTTCAAACCTCTTTCTTTGTGGAAAGGGGTTTTTCTATTTTAGAAAAACCTCTGAATATAAAAAGGGGGAGAAGACGATGGGATATTATTCATTAACTGAAACGACAGCTATACAATATGCGAAAGAACACGGTTATTTTGAAAAGAAAGCAAATGTAGTTTGTCATGAAATTGGAGATGGAAATTTAAATTACGTGTTCAAATTAGGTGATGGAGAGAAGTCTATTATACTAAAACAAGCATTGCCATATGCAAAAGTAGTTGGTGAGAGCTGGCCGTTATCTATAAAAAGAGCGACGATTGAAAGTAAAGCATTACAAATTTTCGCGAAGTATGTGCCGGAATATGTGCCGGTAGTGTACAGTCATGATGAAGAGTTAGCGGTAACGGTCATAGAAGATTTATCAAGATTAACAATTGCAAGAAAAGGATTAATAGATGGAGAGGAGTACCCACTTTTATCCCAACATATTGGTCGTTTTCTAGCATATGTGTTGTTTTACACTTCAGATTTCGGATTAGAGTCAGAAGAGAAAAGGGTACTAGAAGGTGCATTTGTAAACCCAGACCTTTGTAAAATTACAGAAGATTTAGTGTTTACAGATCCGTTCGGTCATTACGATACGAATGATTATGAACCAGAGTTGCAGCTAGCTGTAGATGAACTATGGAGTGACAAAACTGTCAAACTAAAAGTGGCACAGTATAAATATAAATTTTTAACGAGAAAAGAAGCACTTATTCATGGAGATTTACATACGGGAAGTATTTTTTCATCACCTTCTGAAACGAAAGTGATTGATCCAGAATTTGCAACATATGGTCCATTTGGATTCGATCTTGGTCAATTTATTGCAAATTTATTATTAAATGCGTTATCACGTGAAGAGGAAAAAAGAAGTGTGCTATTTTTCCATATTGAGAAAACATGGAGTTATTTTGTAGAAACTTTTACGAAGTTATGGATTGGAGAAGGTGTAGAAGCATATACGAAAGAGAAACAATGGTTGCCAATTATTTTGCAAAATATTTTTACGGATGCCGTTGGATTTGCCGGATGTGAGCTTATCCGTAGAACAATTGGCTTAGCGCATGTAGCTGATTTAGATGAAATAGCAAATAAAGAAACGAGAATTCAAGCTAAGAAACAGGCGTTATTCTTAGGTAGAGAACTAATAAAATATGAATCTAAGAGCGCTGATATTCAACTGTTCCGAACACTATTCCAACAGACAGTTTCTGGAGGGGTAAAAGCATGAGTACAATTGTTACTATTCCGAGGTCTGTTAGTTGGAAAGGGGATGCCATTGCAGTATTAAATCAAACAAAGTTGCCGCATAGTACAGAATACAAAACATTAACGACGATTGAAGATGTATGGAAAAGTATTGTCATGCTAGAAGTAAGAGGGGCACCTGCAATTGGAATTGTAGCCGCATTTGGCTTGGCGCTTGCATCCAAAAAATATACCACTGTACATATTGAAGAATTTCAAAAGAAGTTTAATAGAGATTGTAATTATTTAGGAACGTCACGCCCGACAGCAGTCAATTTATTTTGGGCAATCGATCGTATGAGAGAATCCATTCGGGAAATTACTACAATAAAAGAAGCGCAAAAAAAATTAGAAGAAGAAGCGCTTCTCATTCAGCAAGAAGATGAAGCAGTATGCCGGAGTATTGGAGAACATGCATTAACATGTTTTAAAGATGATGATAACATTTTAACAATTTGTAACGCTGGCAGTATTGCAACTGCTAGATATGGTACTGCATTAGCACCGTTTTATATTGGGAAAGAAAAGGGTGTACGTTTACATGCGTATGCGTGTGAAACGAGACCGGTTTTACAAGGTGGGCGTTTAACAACCTGGGAATTAAAACAGGCAAATATTGATGTAACACTTATTACAGATAATACGGCAGCTCATGCTATTCAAACGAAAGAAATAAACGCGATTATAGTAGGAGCGGACCGAATTGTCGCAAATGGAGATACAGCAAATAAAATCGGAACAATGAATTTAGCTATATTAGCAAAGTATTTTGATATCCCGTTCTATGTTGCAGCTCCGCTATCGACATTTGATATTACGAAACAAACAGGTGCTGAAATTGTTATTGAAGAAAGAGATGAAACAGAAGTTACGAAAATTTTTGGAAAACAAGTGGCACCAATTGGAACTGATGTTTATAATCCTGCATTTGACGTAACGCCGAATGAATTAATTACAGGTATTATTACCGAGAAAGGTATTATACGAGGAGATTATGAACAGGAAATTGCATCATTATTTGAAAGACAAGCTAATACATAATAGCTTGTCTTTTTATGCCGCTTTAATGGGCAGTAAGACCCCCACATCAGTCAGGGATGAAGCAAACCCCCACTGATTAAGGTTTCACTTTATGCCTAAATGTTTTCTTTTCTCTTATTTATATAATGAAAGGAGGAGAGAAAGATGGAAGAGTGGATCAGGATGGTAGGTAATGTAGGCTTTCCGATTGTTGTAACATTATATTTACTCCATCGTATTGAAAGTAAATTAGATGGGGTAATTGTGGCAATCGAGAAACTCCCTAAACAATTACTAAAGTAGGAGGTCCTCGCGATAGAAAGTAAAATAAAGTTTGCTCTTCGTGAGCAAACTTTATTTTTTATTGAGCAGTATAACCACCATCGATAACGACAGCTTGACCAGTTATACCTTTCGCTTTTTCGCTCGCTAAAAACATAGCATAATCAGAGATTTCTTGTACTTGTAATAGGCGTTTTTGTGGTACAAGTGGATAAATGACATCCTCTAAAACATTTTCAAGTGGTACATTTCGTGTAGTAGCTAAATCTTGTAGTTGATTACGTACAAGAGGGGTATCGACATAACCAGGACAAAGCGCATTAACGGTAATTCCGTGAGTAGCGCCTTCTAAAGCGGCAACTTTTGTTAATCCAATTACGCCATGCTTCGCGCTATTGTAGGCAGATTTTCCTGCAAATCCAACGAGGCCATTAATGGAGGCTACATTAATAATTCGGCCATACTTTTGTTTTTTCATGATTGGGAAGGCATGCTTAATTGCGATAAAAGGAGCGATTTGCATAATTTTAATAAGTTGTTCAAACTTTTCGGTTGGAAAATCTTCAATTGGTGAAACATGCTGCATTCCTGCGTTATTAATTAATATATGTAATGAACCGAAATGATTAACCGTTTGAGAAATTGCAGCTGTAATTTCTTCTTCAGATGTAACATCACATTTTAAACCGATAGCTTGATAGCCTTCTTTTTGTAATTGTTCAGCAGCTTCTTTTGCACGGTCTTCAAGACGATCGGTAATAACAACTTTTGCACCCTCTTTTGCAAAAGCGTTTCCCATTTCATAACCAATACCACTTGCAGCACCTGTTAAAAAAACAACTCGATTTGTAACCATGATGAAAAACATCCCTTCGTAATAAAGTTCTCATATTGCTCTATTTAGAGAGTGGATAATAAAAATCCTGCAAAGATTTGGAAAAATATTGTTAGCTATCTTGTTTTGCAAAATAGTCTCTGCTATACTATTTTGTAAAGCAAGATACTTACGCTTATCTATCTTGTAAAACAAGATAGTGGGAGGATTTGAATTATGTCGACAAGTCAAATGCTGAAAGGAATTTTAGAAGGATGCTTACTTGCTATTATTTCTGAAGGTGAAATATACGGTTATGAAATGAGTGAAAAGCTAGCGAAGTATGGCTTTACAATGGCGAGTGAGGGAAGTATTTATCCGTTATTAATACGAATGCAAAAGGAAGGATTAATAACAAGTGTAATGAAGGAATCTCCATCTGGTCCAAAGCGGAAATATTATACATTAACAGAAAAAGGTGAGGAAGCACTTAATGAATTTATGGATCGCTGGGAAGCGATGCAAAGTAGTGTAGAGCGTCTTCTTGAAGGGAAGGGGAGAAAAAAATAATGCTATCAAGTGAAGCACGAAAGTTTTTATTAGAAATGAGATTGTTTTTAGCGGCAAAGGGTGTGAAAGAAAGCGATATTGAAAATTTTATTGAAGATGCAGAACTTCATTTAATCGAGGGTGAGAGCGATGGAAAAAGTATAAAAGATATTTTCGGAAGCTCACCGAAAGAATATGCAAATGAGCTTGTAAAAGTGATGGAAAAGGATAGACAGGAAACGTGGAAGCAAATTGGTTTTACAGTAATGAATATCGTATCGTTTTGGATTATTGCTTCTATCTTAATAGTGAATAACGGAATGTTACAGATTTCCCTTATTCAGTGCGTTGGGTATAGTTTGTCATTGGTTTTAGTTGTTATGGGTCCTAATTATCTACTGCGCAAAATGACCTTCGTAACAAGCTTTACAAAAACGTGGTTTTCTACGTGGTTTTTAGTTATGATTGCACCAATGTTTTTAATAGGAGTTGTTACGATATTAGATGTAATATATCCTACAAAAATGCTTACATTCACTCAAACGCAAAGTTATATATTAGCTGGAGCTATTTTTATTATCACAGTAGCGATAAATATGTATTTTGAAGGATGGTTTAAAAACTTATATTTAATCATTCCACTTTCTATTATGTTACTGTTTAAAACATTTACATCGGAAGATCTCATGCTAATGTTATTTCAAATTATATGTTTATACGGAAGTTTGTTTATTTTAATTTTCCTTGAAATTATGCTGAAGACGAATAGGAGAGAAACGGTTAAATAAGGGAGGGGTTATCATGCAGATTTCTAAAGAAGGAGAAAAGTTTTTAATTGATACGAAAGTGTATTTAATAACAAAAGGAATGAAAGAAGATGATGTGGACGCTTTTATAGAGGATGCAGAACTTCATTTAATAGAAGGTGAGAAAGAGGGAAAGACAGTAAGCGATATATTCGGTGATTCACCAAAAGAATACGCAGAAGAATTAGCGAAAGAGATGGAAAAGGATAAGGGCGGGAGTATAAAGAGTATTCTTGCGATGATAATTGGTATTGGCGGTTATTGGATATTAACTCATATTTTATTTAATAATCCAAATCAGCAATTTACACTAACGAATATACAGTTAATTGGCTATCCTATCGTCTTAATCATTACGATTATTGGAACCATTGTTGCGTTTAGAATGTCTTCTTTTAAAAATAAATTTGTAGAGTTCGGGATTATTTACATTATAGTAATGGTTCCCATTTTATTATTAGTATTATTGATGTTTGTTGATAAATGGTACGGTACACCTATTTTGCAATTGTCGACAATGCAAACATATATATTAGCAGCAAGTATCTTTTTATTACTTTTCGTTGGAGAAGTGTATGTACTTGGTTGGATGGGTGTTTTGGTGTTAATTGTTCCTTTAGCGATTATGTTTATATTTAAAGAATTAGAAGAAAAAAATGTATTTTGGGGAATTGCAAAGGTATTACTTATGTATGGAAGTATATATGGATTAATGAAATGGTCTTTAAAAATTGAAGAGAGAAAAAGTATAAACTAGTAGTTCAAAAAAAGTGGCTGCTCTGGATATACAAAAAGTTATTTCCAAAGAAATACTATATATTGATTTTTAGAGAGAGTCGGTTTAGGTGCATAGTTGTATCCTTTACAGCCGTTATATCGTTTATAGATTGGAATAAGTTGTTTTAAACAGTAACAAGATTGTTACTGTTTTTTTCTTTGTAATAAAGCACTTTGTAAAGAGAGTGCTTTTTGTTCGTTCGTTAATAGTGACTGAATGTGGACATTTTCAGGGCGCGGGACTATCGGATACATAAGATTTGATGGAGAAGGATGGTGCTCCGAGCCAGTTGGGGAATGAGGATCTGCGTGAGTAAGTTTTCCATGAACACGTCTTGTAAATAAAATATGACCGACTTCGTGAGCGAGTGTATATATATTTTTCATAGGAGCAGCCGAATTTGTTAAAACGATATAACCAGTAAGTTGCTGTTGTTTTGCTAAAGAGTAAGCACAGGCAATGACGGCTGTTTCTTTAAAATAATCACTGCCAATATAACAAATGTAAAGGTCGCATTCAGGAGCTTCATTTACACACGTTTGGAAAAAGGATGCTAATTTTTCCTGACTTTGAATAGAATTTTTATAACTAATTTCACGGTCAGAAAAACGGAAAAGTTCATTTAAAATAATTACGTCTTTAATTTGAAATGTAATCGGGTGCCAAATTGATTCTGCAACTGCTAAATCTTTTGCGATACGGTCATCAGAAATATTGGCGCCTGGAGTAATGCAAATACATATATTGACGTATGGATCCATAAGGAACACCTCAACTGAAAAAATTCTTCCTATAATATATGTTGAGAAAAGACCCTATGTATGGATAAACGCCTTGTTTATTACAAGTCAAAAAAATTTCATAGTTCTATAACGTAGTGTGATCATCTTTTTGATATAGTAAAGAAAAGGGGGAGAATATATGTATACATTAAAAATCGTTTCAGACAGAGAAGCTCTTTATCAATTTGCGAGTTATGTAAGAGTTGTACAAGGGGTGGAAGATGTATATGTAGAGGTGGGAGAACCTTTATATGAACATCCATTAATGAAGTTTTATGTACATATTAAGCTGGAGGAAACATATGAGCAACATAAAGCGTTACAAGAAATAGCAAGATTAGTAGAGTTAGGGCGCTTTACATACGTGCATTATCGTAATGATGAAATTGAAGAAGCTTTTGAAGCTGTAAAATATGAAAGTTTTAAGAAATAAGAATGAAAAAAAGGAAGCGAAAGCTTCCTTTTTTTTCTTGGAAATTACATCAACAAAAGGAGAAAAATTTTGTTATGATAAGGGAGGGTGAGGAAAGGAGAGTTTACATAATGGGGTATATTGAAGAGTTACGCAAAGTCGTTGGGACAAGACCACTTATTCTCGTTGGATCAGCAATAATTATATTAAATGATAATCAAGAAGTATTACTTCAATATCGTTCAGATACATATGATTGGGGTGTACCTGGCGGCGCGATGGAACTAGGAGAAACGACGGAAGAAACTGCTCGCCGAGAATTATTCGAGGAGACGGGATTAACTGCAAAAATAATGCAATTTCTAGGTGTCTTATCAGGAAAGGAAGTATATTTCCGTTATCCTAATGGAGATGAAATTTTTAATGTCATTCATCTGTATCAGGGGCATCATGTGAGTGGAGAGTTAAGGCTTGATCATGAGGGATTGAAGCTTCAATATTTTCCGGTAGATAAGTTACCAAAATTGAATGAAACGACAGAGAAAATTTTACAAAAATTTTTATACGCATTAACAGAATAGAAGGTTAATTCCTTCTATTTTTATTATATTAAATATTTTGATTTTTTAGTATGTTTATAGTATGATAGATGTAGACATACATCTTATGGAATTTCACCTAAAAACTGACTAGGGTACATAAGAGAGGGGCAAGTGAAAAATGCATAATGTTGTTATTACAGCTGCAGTTCGTTCACCAATTGGAACTTTTGGGGGAGCGCTAAAAAATGTAACGCCAGTAGAATTAGCTGTTCCTGTACTTCAGGAAGCTGTAAAACGAGGCGGGGTAGAACCACACGAAGTTGATGAAGTAATTTTAGGTCATTGTATTCAAAGAACTGATGAAGCAAATACTGCGAGAACGGCTGCATTAGCGGCAGGATTTCCTGACACAGTTACGGGTTATACAATCCAACGCCAATGTTCTTCAGGTATGCAAGCAATTATGTCAGCTGCAATGCAAATTCAATTAGGTGTAAGTGATGTTGTTATTGCAGGTGGAGTAGAAGCAATGAGTTCAAGCCCTTATGCATTAAAACAGCACCGCTGGGGACAACGTCTACAGCACGGAGAAATTCGTGATACGGTGTGGGAAGTACTAGAAGATCCGATTCACCATATTATGATGGGTGAAACAGCTGAAAATCTAGTTGACCAATATGAAATTACAAGAGAGGAACAAGATGAAGTTGCGCTTCGTAGCCATACATTGGCACTGCAAGCAATCGAGTCTGGATACTTTGACGAGCAAATTGTTCCTATTACAATAAAAGAACGTAGAAAAGAAATAGTATTTTCGAAGGATGAGCATCCACGTGCAGATATTACAGCGGAAAAATTAGCAGGATTAAAACCAGCTTTCCGTAAAGATGGATCTGTAACGGCAGGGAATGCATCTGGCCTTAATGATGGAAGTGCGGTTCTAGTATTAATGAGCGAAGAAAAAGCGAAAGAAAAAGGCTTACAACCTTTAGCTAAAATTGTTGGATATTCAGTAGCTGGAGTAGATCCGAAAATTATGGGTATTGGACCAGCACCAGCAATTCGTAAAGGGTTAGAAAAAGTAGATTGGTCATTAGAAGATGCAGATTTACTGGAAATTAATGAAGCTTTCGCTGCACAATACCTAGCTGTAGAGAAAGAATTAGGTCTAGATCGTGAAAAAGTGAATGTAAACGGTAGTGGTGTAGGACTTGGACATCCAATCGGTTGTACAGGAGCTCGTATTACAGTAAGTTTAATTCATGAATTAAAACGACGTGGCTTAGAAAAAGGAATTGCCTCTCTATGCGTCGGCGGCGGTATTGGGGTAGCATTATTTATAGAAGCACTATAAAAAAGAAGCAGCGATTGCTGCTTCTTTTTTACGATTCAAATAGATGCTGGAATAGTCGATCACGGTTTTCAAAGAACAGTTTCATCGTTTGATAATGTTCGGTGTCTTCTAAGGCAGATTCGTGAATCCCTTCTTGCGTTAAAGAGTATATAGTGGATTCAGGATAAGCCATTAAAATAGGAGAATGCGTCGCGATAACAAATTGTGAACCTTGTTCCGCTAGTTCGTGCATTCGAATGAGCATGGAAAGTTGCCTCATTGGTGATAGAGCGGCCTCAGGCTCATCTAAAATGTATAAACCTTGTCCTGAAAAACGATTCATAAATAAGGAGAAAAATGATTCACCGTGTGATTGGTTGTGGAGTGAGGTACCACCATATGAGTCAATAATTGGATTTCCGCGTGCTTCTG
Source organism: Bacillus sp. BML-BC051 (assembly GCF_019656175.1). Classification (NCBI taxonomy): domain Bacteria; kingdom Bacillati; phylum Bacillota; class Bacilli; order Caryophanales; family Bacillaceae; genus Bacillus; species Bacillus sp. BML-BC051. Next base: position 3,486 of record NZ_BPLI01000010.1, on the reverse strand, counting down.
GATCGGCATCCATTTCATCTATATAGGAAGCGACGTTATAAAATGATTCAGCGCGAAGAAAGAAACCGTCGCTTGGTGTATTGAAACTTTTGGAAATTCGCAGGTATTCATGTAAAGATGAATGTGAATCGTTTGTACTAAAGCGAAAATTCTTCGTTCCACCTTCTGCATTAAATCCTAAGGCAATAGCAATTGCTTCGAGTAATGTTGATTTACCGGTTCCGTTTTCTCCAATAATGAATGTTACATTTGGGTGGAAGGCAAGTGATTGTAAAGTTCGGATAGCGGGTAGACAGTAAGGATATGCGGAAAAACTAGGGATATTTTCTTTTTTTAATGTGACATTTTTTAAAAAGGGTACATCAATCAATATATAAACCTCAATTCATAACGGATTTTGATTCTAAAAAAGCAGCAAATAAAAGGGTGAGGCAACTTGCAAATAGTATTGTATATTGAAGTGCGCCAAAGCCAAGACCTTCCCAGTCGAAAGTCATTCTCTTCCATATGAAAATAAAAAGAACGCTTATAAAACCAACGAGAGCAGGCATATATTTTATAATTTTTAAGTGCTTCCACAGAAAAAAGCTGATGTATGTAAGTACAAAGAAGATAAGCAGAATGAGAAAAAAGGCAAGTGTTAATGAAACGTGAACCTCTCCTTATTTTCTGAATATTTCATGTGGATTATAACATGTAAACTATCATATTCCAATGTGAAAATAAATATTGCATCAAGATCAATTCTCTCGTTATGATAGATGGTATTCTATTGAAGATATGAAAAGGAGTTAAAACATGCCGTTTACATTTGCGCATCCAGCAGCAGTCCTTCCTTTTGTGAGAAGGCAGTCCAAATATATTTCAGTAACGGCTCTTATATTAGGGAGTATGGCGCCTGATTTTGAATATTTTTTACACTTTAGACCGTATGGTGTTATTGGGCATACATGGCTTGGGTTCTTATATTTAAATTTACCACTTGTATTTCTATTCGCATATATGTATCATTGCATTTTAAAAAAGCCGTTTATAACACATTTACCTAAACTATTTGCAGGCTACTATACATATGCAGTAGATGAGAGGTGGGTGCTTCATACATGGAAGGATTTCTTTGTATTTTGCTGTTCTGCTTTATTCGGTATGCTCACGCATGTCGTTTGGGATGCGTTTACTCATAAGACAGGCTATTTCGTTATGGAAATACCATTGTTACAAAGGGAATTACATAGTATCCCGGTGTATAAATATATGCAACACGGAAGTACATGTGTAGGTTTATTATTACTATTATACATACTATGGAAGTATAAAGATAAAACAGGGAAAGATATTATGATAGCTTCAGAAAAAAGGAAGTATTGGGTTTCGGCAATAATTGTGGCAGCCCTTATTTTTATCGTTCACGCGTTCGTAGATCCCTATTTTCATATTTTCCAAATAGGAGGTATAATAGTATCTGGACTGACAAGTTCGTTTTGTGGACTTCTCATTGTTTCTATAGTTTACAAAGCAAGGGACTAATTGATATTAATGAATGATAGTGTTAGGAGAAATTATATGATGAAAGCATGGAAAAGTATTTTTGTTTTATGTAGTTTTCTTCTTATGTTAAGTGGTTGCTTCCATCAAGAAGAAAAGAAAGCTGAACCGAAGAAGAAAGAATCTATTCCTGAAACAAAAGAATATGGTGGGCGTGAGCTGAAAAAAGTAGGACAAAAAGTGAAAGAAACAGGATGGGGTACTTTTAAATTAGAACAGATTCATTCTGTGAATCAAACATTTGAAGTAGCACCAATGAAAATTCACGTACAAGATGTGAAAGTAATCTCTTTATCGCAGATGAGTAAAGATGCAAAAAACACATTAAAAGTATATACGGCATTAACTCCTGAAGAAGTAAAGCGTAGATTAGGAGATAAAGTCAGTCAAGAAGATGCGGAGTTATATGCATCGATAAGTGGTACAGAGATTAGTGATACGATTCGTTACGTTGAAATTACATATAAGGTGGAAAATAGCGGGAATAAAAATATACAATTTTTCTCTATGAATGATGTTACGATTAATGATAAACAACATTTTAAAGTAGCAACTCAAAACTTTTTATATGATGAAGATACGCTCGTTGGTACAAAAAATGTATCAAGGGAAGACTATAAGCCTGGTGAAACAAGAGATGGTATTATCGGCTTAATACTTGATGATGGAAAAGAAAAGGTAAAAGATATAAAGTTTACAACAGATAATGTAGTCGCAGCAGATGCAGAAACGCAAGATGTCGTAAAAGAGCCACAAATTTTTAATATCCCACTTTCTGAGTAAGATGTTTTTAAAAACATGTAAGAAAAAACAGTCAGCGCTTAAAATATTATGCTGACTGTTTTTTCTGTTCTTTTATGTATGAATCTACACTTTGAAAAGGTACCTTAATTTTAAACGCATCTTTTTGTTCATTAAATTGCTTTTCATTATAAGGGCCAAACCGTTTATTATGCTTTACGTCAATAATCCAATAATGCTCACTTTTTTTATTTGCAATTGCCCCGTCAGGGTTATTCGGATCTGATTTTTCCTCAATTTGTTTTGCAATAATGTATTTATCATCCCAAGCTATGTCTGTAAGTTTTGCAGGAATGTATTGTGTGGCATATACAGCATCTTGCGATGGGAAAAGTTCAAATGCATTTCCAGAAGTACGTATGAGTTCGTATTCATCGTTAATCGTATAAGTTATATGATTTGTATTTCCAGCACAACCGGCTAATAGGAATGCGACGAATAGGATTATCCATTTTTTCAATATGGGAACCTCCTTTATAATGCTGTTGTAACACATTGTACAAGAAAAGTAAGAGAAACGCCAGTTTACAATGTTTTTTAGAAGTGGTACGATGAGACGGGTAAAGAAGGATATGAAGGAGTCGACATAAAATGAAGTTAAAGATGCATCGTCCAGCGCTTGTAATGAATCGCATAGGTGCTTCCCTAATTGACATGTTTTTAATCTCGGTTATGTATGGTGCAGTAGTAGCTATTATGACCGGAAATTATAGTGCTATTTTTAATCGCTTTAATATTAGTTTTGGTGATTATAGGTATGATCTAGCAGTAGTTTTTATATTAATGGCGATATATTTTATTTTGGTGCCCTTTATTTGGAACGGTGTTACACTTGGTAAAAAGGTAACGAGAATAAAAATGATTTCATTGAAGAGTGAAAAGTTAACATTACAAACATTAATTATAAGATTTTTTGTATTGTTATTACCGAACATATTGCTACTTGGAATTCCGATATTATGTAACGTATATATGATGTTATTCCGCAAAGATAATTGTGGTTTTCAAGATTTAATTACAAAAACAAAAGTGATAAGTCTTGTATAATAAAACAGAGACCTTTTTATACATAAAATAAGAGGGTCTTTTTTTATCCCGCTGTAATGGGCAGTAAGACCCTCACCTCAAAATTCAGCGAAA